>JBJEBO010000078.1:0-4038 GCA_051870155.1 Candidatus Cryptobacteroides sp. | reverse complement strand
TTGGTCTTCACCAGAGGGACAACCGCAAACTCATATCCTCTCTGAAGAAGCTCCGGGATGAGGGAAATTCCGTCATTGTGGTCGAGCACGATGCAGAGACTATGGTTTCGGCTGACTGGCTTGTGGATGTGGGACCGGGAGCCGGAGAGAACGGAGGACGGATCTGTCTTTCAGCTCCTGTGGACAAATTGCTTGAAAACGGGCGTTATGAAGAGGGGGAATATGATGCCTCTAAATTTATAATAAAAGACTCTGTTACACTTGATTATCTGAGGGGACGGAAGGAAATAGCGATTCCGCAAAGAAGGAAGCCGGAGTCTGGAAGATTTATCGGAATCAGGGGTGCAAGGGGTAACAACCTGAAAAACATAGATATAGACATACCTATAGGACTACTTGTCGGAATCAGTGGAGTGAGCGGAAGCGGAAAATCATCCCTGATTAACGAGACGCTGATGCCTGTGCTCAAGAACAAGTTCTACCGTGCCAGGATGCAGGCACTCCCCCACGATGCAATAGTGGGAATCGAGAACATTGACAAGCTGATTGAAATCGACCAGAGTGCAATCGGCAAGACGCCGAGAAGCAATCCGGCCACTTTCACCGGAGTTTTCAACGACATAAGGAATCTCTTTGAAAACACCCCTGATGCAAAAGTGCGCGGATTCAAGGCAGGAAGATTTTCGTTCAATGTGCCTGGAGGAAGATGCGAGGAATGCAAGGGCGCCGGAATCAAGGTAATTGAAATGAATTTCCTGCCATCGGTGAATGTGGTATGCAACGAATGCAGGGGAAGAAGATACAAGGAAGACACCCTTGCTGTGAAATATAAGGGAAAGAATATCAACGATGTGCTCGAAATGTCGATTAGCGAGGCTTATGAGTTTTTCGAGAATATTCCTGCAATCGCCCAGAAACTCAAGGCCTTAGTTGATGTAGGACTCGGCTATGTGAGGCTTGGACAGTCTGCCGTGACGCTTTCGGGAGGTGAGAGCCAGAGGATGAAACTTGCGGCGGAACTTGCCCGCAAGAGCACCGGTAACACCCTCTACATCCTTGACGAGCCTACTACCGGTCTGCATTTCGAAGACATCAAGATTTTGCTCGGAGTGCTTGGAAGGCTTGTGGACCAGGGCAATACGGTGATTGTTATAGAACATAATCTTGATGTTCTCAAATCTGTTGATTATCTGTTCGATATGGGCCCTGAAGGTGGAAAAGGCGGAGGAAGGGTAATCGCCTCCGGCACCCCGGAAGAATTGGCTGCGAACCCGTCATCCGTAACCGGACCTTACCTGAAAGAACTACTCCCTAATTGTTAGTGATATGGATAAAGTAAAGATTTTTTGCAAGAATACGGGAGAATTCCATTTTGTGGAAGCCGGAAGCAGTCTCAAGGATTTGAGCAGGGCTATATGCCCGGAGGAGCAAATTCTTGCGGCTTTGGTGGACAACCAATTGAAAGAACTGGACTTCAAGTTGATGATGCCAGTCCGAATCGAATTCATTGACTACGGGCATCCGGACGGAAGGAGAACTTTCGTGCGCTCCCTCTGTTTCGTGCTGCAGAATGCAGTGCGCACCCTATACCCGGACGGGGAACTGATTATTGATTATTCTCTTCCGAGCGGTCTCTATTGCGAAATCCGCCCTTGGGGTTGGGAGGACGCAGCAGGAAAGCCTGAGACGGTGCACATCGGGCACGAGGATATCCGAAGGATAAAAGCGGAAATGGGGAGGCTGATAGCGGAGGACATCCCTTTCCTGAAAGTAAAAATGAGGCAGGACGAGGCGCTGAAACTATTTGAGGACAACGGTCAACGGGACAAGGTCAGACTGCTTAAAAGCCTTGGACGATTCTACCACAGTGTTTATTTTCTTGACGGCAAGGCAGATACATTCTATGGTCCACTCGTTCCGTCCACAGGATACCTCAAGCCATTCGACCTTGTGGAGTTCAAAGACGGATTCTGCATCCAATATCCTCTCGAAGGAAATAAATCGGAACTTATGCCGCTCAAGAAGCAGGCTAAGATAGCTGCCACCCTGAAGGCGCATTCGGATTGGTGTTCAATCATTGGTGTAAAGGGTGTGGGAACCCTCAACAAGGCAATACAGGAAGGGGCTGCGATGAAGCTCATCCAATTGTGTGAAGCTTATCACGAAAGACAGTATGCCGCAATAGCGGATATGATATACGCAAGGAAGGACAAGGTGAAGATTGTGTTCATAGCCGGTCCTTCGAGCAGCGGGAAAACCTCAACATCAAAAAGGCTTGCCCTCCAGTGCCTTGTACTCGGAATGAACCCCAAGGTCATTGAACTGGACAATTATTTCGTGAACAGGGAGAATACCCCGAAGGATGAGAACGGAGAATATGATTTCGAATCCCTCCACGCGATGGACCTTGACACCCTCAACAGCCAGTTGAACGACCTTCTCGAAGGCAAAACCGTGGAGATTCCACGTTTCAATTTCAAGGAGGGAAAGAGATATTTCAACGGGGACTATATGCATCTCGAGCCGAATGATATCCTTATAATGGAAGGTATCCACGCACTGAATCCGGAAATGACGGCGACCGTAGATGATTCCAAAATCTTCAGAGTCTATGCTTCTGCCCTCACTTCACTGTCAATAGACGAGAACAACAACATATCCACATCGGATAACCGTATGCTGCGCAGGATGATAAGGGACAATCGCACAAGAGGCATAAACCCGGAAGAAACCATCCTCCGCTGGCATAGTGTAAGAAGGGGCGAGAACAGGAATATCTTCCCGTTCCAGGAAAACGCCGATGCCTATTTCAATTCAGCACTTCTTTTCGAACTGCCTGCATTGAAATATTATGCAGAGCCACTTCTGAGAAGGATTACCCCCAACTCTCCGGCATACACCGAAGCTACGAGGCTCCTGAAATTCCTCGGCTATATAGACGCCCTCTCCCCAGAGGAGATTGCTACCATCCCTCCGACATCCATAATGCGCGAATTCATCGGGGGACAGACCCTCCTTTAGACCTCACAAAAAACCGAAAACACAAAACACACGCTATATGAAATTAACCTTTCAAATAAATTACAGAACCGTTTGGGGCGAGCAGATAGTCCTCAGGTTCGGAACCAAGAAAAAAGCTATGAAGTATGCCGGAAACGGTATGTGGACAGCTTCGGTCAATGCAGAGGAACTCCCTGCAGAATATTACTATGAAGTGGCTCGTGACGGCAAGACTCTCCGCACGGAATGGAAGTCACACACTCTTCCATCAGGTCTCGAGGGCACAGTTGCTGTGAATGACTGCTGGCACGCCATCCCTCAAGATGCGCCTCTTCATTCATCGGCTTTCACGGACGGAATTTTCAGGAGACTCCCTGACAAACAGAGTGTTAAGAAAGGAAATACCATTATCAGGGTTTCCTGTGCAGATGTCCGTCCGGGTGAAGTCCTCGCAATCGCAGGAAACGCCCCTCAATTGGGAGCGTGGAGCAAACCTCAGGTGATGGAGTATCTCGGAGGTTGTCTTTGGCAGTTCAGGGCTGAGCTTAAGGATGCCGTAGAATACAAATTCGTGGTCCTTGACAAGAAGTCCGGCAATGTAATCCTTTGGGAAGAAGGAGCAAACCGTTGTTTTATCCCTGAAGCAGGATACACCACTGTAATTGATCTCGGTGCAGCAGCCTTCTCAGCAAGACATTGGCGCGGAGCCGGCACTGCCATTCCTGTATTCTCCCTCAGGAGTGCAGACGACTTCGGAGTCGGCGAATTCAACGACCTCAAGAAAATGGCTGACTGGGCACACGAGACAGGTCAGAGTGTGCTTCAGCTTCTTCCGGTAAATGACACCACAATGACCGGAACCTGGCAGGATTCATATCCATACAATGCAAATTCCACTTTCGCCCTCCATCCTCAGTTCATCCACCTGCCTGCGGCAGGAGTGGAGATTGACCAGGAGTACAAGAGTCTCCAGGCAGAACTCAACGCCCTTCCAGAAGTGGATTACGAAAGAGTCAACAATGAGAAGACACGCCTGAT
>JBJEBO010000077.1:0-4045 GCA_051870155.1 Candidatus Cryptobacteroides sp. | reverse complement strand
TGATAGGTCTGGTCCTTTTGGGATTTTCTTTCTATCAGTCAAGTCAATACAAGAAACAAATGGAAGCCCAGGCTGTCGTGGATTCGATAGCCCGGGTTGAAATGATGGAGAAGATGGCTATGGATTCCGTCCTCAGAGCGGAAGAAATAGCTTCAGGTGCCGTTGCAACTCCAGGAAAACAGCTTGCAAGATACAAGGATTCGCTTCTTACTTCCGCCCAGGAGGGAGAGGCTACGTATCACAAGTTGGAGAACGACAAGATTGAGGTTGTGTTCACCACAAAGGGTGCTCAGCCTTATTCTGTGAAAGTCAAGGACTACAAGACATACGACAGTTGCGACCTCTATCTTGTGAAGCCCGGTTACAGCGACTACGGAATCTCCATCTATGCCGGTGAGAATATCAACACCCGCGATTTCATCTTCGATGTAGCAGAAAGCAACGATTCTGTCCTCGTGATGAGACTCCCGTTTGCCGGAGGCGGCTGCATCGAGCAGAGATACTCATTGGCTGAAGGCAGTTATATGGTGGACAACCGTCTGGTCTTCAGGGGTATGGAAAATGTGATTCCACGCAATGTGTCAATGTTTGACATAGACTGGAATCTCATTATCCCTCGTCTTGAGAAAGGTTACAAGAACGAGAGCCAGTATTCGAAGCTCGACTATTATTTCCCTGATACCAAGAAACCGGAGGAGTTCGGACGCGGTAGAAACGGAGAAAAGAGGGCTGACGCCCGTCTGGAATGGTTCGCCTTCCAACAGCAGTTCTTCTCTGCCATAATGACTGCGGAAAACG
The DNA here is from genome assembly GCA_051870155.1 of Candidatus Cryptobacteroides sp. Taxonomy (GTDB): domain Bacteria; phylum Bacteroidota; class Bacteroidia; order Bacteroidales; family UBA932; genus Cryptobacteroides. The sequence continues at coordinate 3,247 of JBJEBO010000077.1, read as the reverse complement.
AGTTCTCTTCAGGGGAGTTCAAACTCAGATTTTATGAAGAAGGCGATCCGGACAGAAATCTGATGGCTTGCTCCGCAAGGATGCGTTCCGATGTGAATGTCAATTCAGCCGAAGTTGAGGTTCCTTTCAGTTTCTATTTCGGTCCTAACCACTTCAGCACTCTGAAGCAATATGACCGCAAATATGAGAAGATCATTCCTCTCGGAGGATGGCTCGTGAACTGGATCAGCCGTTTTGTCATCATTCCTTGCTTCAATTTCCTTGGACGCTTCATCAACAGTTATGGTCTCATCATTTTGATAATGACCATCCTGATTAAGATAGTCGTATCTCCGTTCACCATCAAGTCTTATATGTCATCTGCTAAGATGAACGCCATCAAGCCTGAGGTGGATAAATTGAACGAGAAATATCCTAAGGAGCAGGATGCTATGAAAAAGCAGCAGGCTATGATGGACCTCTACAAGAGGGCGGGAATCAGTCCTATGGGAGGATGTCTCCCTATGCTACTGCAATTCCCTATTCTCTTCGCGATGTTCCGTTTCTTCCCTGCATCAATCGAGTTGAGACAGCAGAGATTCCTTTGGGCTGAGGACTTGAGCGCATACGACTCCATTCTGGATCTTCCGTTCAATATTCCTCTCTATGGTGACCATATCTCCCTCTTCGCCCTCCTGATGGCGGTGTCAATGTTCCTTTATTCGAAGATGACTTCGTCACAGATGTCGAACGACCCGAATATGGCGGGAATGAAGTTTATGAGCGTGTGGATGATGCCTATTATGATGCTCTTTATCTGTAACAACCTCTCCAGCGGTTTGAGCTACTATTATCTTCTTTCAAACCTCATCACAATGCTCCAGACTTGGGTAATTCGCAAGTTCGTGGTTGATGAGAACAAGATTAGGGCACAAATCGCAGCTTCTGCCGGAAAACCTCTCCCTAAGAGCAAATGGCAGCAGAGATTGGAGGAGGCACAGAAGATGCAGCAGCAAATGCTCAAGGAACAGCAGAAGAAACGCAAGTAAAAACTGTCAGAGATTTGCGAAACTATGATATCGGATATACTCAATAAAATAAAATCGGAACTGCCGTCAACTGTAAAGTTGGTGGCAGTTTCCAAATTTCACCCTTTCGCGGCAATTCGTGAGGCATACGATGCCGGTCAGAGGATTTTTGCCGAAAGCCGTCCGCAGGAGCTTGCGGCAAAAGTGCGTGAACTTCAGGAGTTGAAGGCATCCGGTGCCGTTCCGTCTGACTATATGGATGATATAAGTTGGCATTTCATAGGTCATCTCCAGACCAATAAACTCAAGATGGTGCTTCCATATATCTCTCTTGTCCAGTCTGTGGATTCACTCCATCTTTTGGAGGCAATTGACCGCTGGGGTGAGGCCAACGGAAAGGTGATTGATGTGCTTTTGGAATGTCACATCTCTTCCGATGCCACCAAACAGGGCTTTACCTCCGAAGAAGTTGCCGCCCTCTGTGTCTCAGGAACTGCCTATCCGAATGTGCGGATCAGAGGAGTTATGGGGATGGCTACCCTTACTGATGATGAGGAAATTATCAGGTCCGATTTCCGCAGTTTGGTTGCGATTTCCGCCTTTGTGAAGGCAAACAGGGGGCTTAGCCCGAATTTGCCTGAGGATGTGGATTGCGGGGAGATTTCGATGGGAATGTCGGATGATTATCACATTGCCGTGGAGGAGGGGAGTACTATGGTGAGGATTGGGTCGCTTATTTTTGGGGCAAGGGTATATTGAGGTATATCTCTCCACTCCCTTCGGTCGGTCGAGATGACAGTGGTCGGTTTCCTTCGGTCGGTCGAGATGACAATTGAAACAAGAAATTATGCAAAATAAAACTAATGGGGAAAAGGCTGTCTTTTCTGCTTTCTTTCTCTTGATGGCAGTTCTTTTCAATGTCTGCCTCATCGCTTCCAACCTGTTTGAGACAAAGCTCTTTATGGCAGGTCCTATTGCCCTGACCGGGGGCGTAATCATCTTTCCGGTTTCCTACATCCTAAACGACTGTATCGTAGAGGTTTGGGGCTATAAGAAAGCCCGTTTCGTGATCTGGTCCGGCTTTGCGATGAATTTCTTTGTCGTTCTCACCGCCCAAATCGTCAGGCTTCTTCCTGCGGCTCCTTTCTGGGATGGTGGTCCGCATTTCGACTATGTATTTGCGATGGCACCAAGAGTCACTCTTGCCTCACTTCTGGCTTTTGTAAGCGGCTCTACAATCAATGCCCTTGTAATGAGCAAAATGAAGGTAGCAAGCGAAGGAAAAGGTTTCTCTGCAAGGGCTATCCTGTCTTCCGTGGCAGGGGAGAGCGTGGATTCCCTGATCTTCTTCCCGATTGCTTTCTGGGGACTTGCTATTCCTGAGATGCTCAAGCTGATGGTGACCCAGATTGTCATCAAAACATTATATGAGATTGTCATCCTGCCTATCACCAAGATAGTCGTCAAGAAGGTGAAGGAATATGAAGGGGTTGATTCATACGATAGGAATATTTCTTATAATCCATTTAAAATCAGAGATTTGAACTAATGGGAAACAATGAAGCATTCGTGGTGTTCAGTGGTGGACAGGACTCCACAACTTGCCTGTTCTGGGCGTTGAAGCATTTCAGCAAAGTGTCCGCAATCACATTCTATTATGGTCAGAAACACTCTTTGGAAGTCACTCTGGCTCGTCAAATCGCAGAGGATGCCGGAGTGGATTTTCATCTGATGGATGTCTCTTTTATTGGGACATTGGGACGCAATTCCCTCACAGACACTTCCATCGTGATGGACAAGGAAAAGCCGGAGGGCTCTTTCCCAAATACTTTCGTACCTGGCAGGAATCTTTTCTTCTTGAGCATAGCGGCTGTCTATGCGCGCGAGAGGGGAATCCGCAATATAGTGACAGGGGTGTCACAGACAGATTTCAGCGGTTATCCGGACTGCCGTGATTCGTTCATCAAGTCCCTGAATGTGACCTTGAATCTTGCTATGGATGAGCAATTTGTCATCCATACCCCTCTTATGTGGCTTGACAAATGCGAGACCTGGGCTCTTGCCGACAGTCTCGGAGTGCTCGACCTTGTCCGTACCAAGACTCTCACCTGCTACAACGGAGTGCCGGGCGACGGTTGCGGCGAATGTCCTTCTTGCAAATTGCGTAGGGCCGGGCTGGAGCAGTATCTGTCGATTAGGGATAAATAAGAGGGTAACTCAAAAGTCTGTCATAAAGATCT
>JBJEBO010000076.1:0-4063 GCA_051870155.1 Candidatus Cryptobacteroides sp. | reverse complement strand
AGCCACTTGTAGAAATCAGTGTAACTATTTTCCGTCCAGACCGGTATAGGGTCTTTTTCAAAGAATTCAAAGCGTTTGTTCCATCCCATTTCCTGACCGGTGTAGAGCAGAGGCTGACCGTTCGGAAGTGTGAAGGTCAAAAGTGCCATCACCTTGACGGCATCGCCCATTCTCTCAAATTCGGTTCCCGCCCAAGAGTTCTCGTCGTGGTTGGAAGTGAACATAAGACGGAATGCCTCGGCCGGGAATCTTTCCTTATCCTTTTCAATATAAGCAAGAAGTTCAGGGATATTCTTCTCTCCACGGGCTATGTCATTGAGCAGGTGATGGAGTTCCCAGGCATAGGAAGCGTCGAAAGCATCTGTGTGGAGACCAGGCTCTTCACCTTCGGCGAGCATATATATGCCTGGATAGTCTGCCCTCAGACCTGGAATCGTTTCCCTCCAGAACTCAACCGGAACCTCGCAGGCCATATCGCATCTGAAACCGTCAACTCCGAGGTCGAGCCAGAAACGCAGAGCCTTATCCATTGCCTTCCACACGTCCTTGTTGTCATAATTGAGTTCGGCAATGTCGTACCAATCGTAATTGACAACCGTATTTCCCAATGAGTCACGCATATACCAATCAGCAGGACATTCATTTATCCATTTTGCGTCCGGAGATGTGTGATTTGCCACCCAATCGAGGATGACCTTGAAGCCAAGGCGGTGAGCCTCCTTGAGGAAACTGTAAAAGTCGTCAAGGTTGCCGAATTCCGGGTTCACGGCACAATAGTCGGCCACTGCATAATATGAGCCGAGGGTACCTTTGCGCTCTTTAACTCCGATAGGATAAATAGGCATAAGCCATATTACATCCACTCCGAGTCTGTCGAGCCTTGGAAGTTGTTCCTTTGCAGCAGCGAAGGTGCCTTCAGGGGTATATTGACGCACATTCATCTCATAGACGACTGCATCATAAGTCCAGTCCGGATGTGGACCAGTTTGGGCGGGGCTGCACGAAAAGAGGAGCAGTCCCGCGAAAATCGCCAGTAAAATTTTTCTCATTGTTATTATGTTTCAGTGTGATTATCAGAAGTTTACATAAAGTCTCCACTCCCCTGCCGCAAGGTCAATTGATGCGGAAGATCCGTTCAAGGAATCTGACGAATTGCGGAAATTCTTCCAGGTTCCTGAAGATGGGAAGGTTACATTCACCGTGCGGGCGGAAGTATCAAAGTTGCCGACCACAACGAATGCCTTGGAGCCTGAAGTGCAAGTAATCGTCCTTCCGGTAGCCCAGGCAGAAGTGCCTACATTCCAAGAGAATGAAGCCGAACTGTCGAAGAATTCAGGATTGTCCTTTCTGAATTTGAGAAGTTCAGTATATGAATCGTGGAGCGCCTTGCGTTCAGATATGTCGTAATAATCCCAATGAATCGGCTTCTTGCCTGTGCGTCCGTTCTCCTCAATTGAGATGTCATATCCGAGCTCTTCGAACTGCCAGAGCATCTTAGGTCCAGGGACAGTGAGGAAGAATGCTGCCGCAAGTGCCTCCCTCTGCATTCTCACGCCAAGGTTTCCTTTGACGCCGGACACTCCGTAAGTCTCTGATTTATATGCAGTCCTCTGTTCGTCGTGGCTCTCCATATATCCCACATACGAGCCGAACGGCATTGATGTGCCTGTCCAAAGGCCGGAGAATGAGCTTTCTGATGAAAATCCCATAACTGCCTGACAATAGGCCTTGTTGAGATTCCTCCATACCTTTGCTCCTGCATTGGCGAGGGCATTTTCCTCCTTGGTCTCGCAGAAGTGTTCGAGAATCACAACTGCGTCAGGATTTACAGTCTTGACTGCCTTGGTATAATCGGTCAGAATATCAACACGGCTCTGATCATAGTTGGATGCAGTTGATTCCGTGCTTGATTTGCTTGTGAATCCCTTGGTGAGGTCGAATCGGAAACCGTCCACCTTGTATTCCGTAAGAAGATATTCAAGACTCCTCTTCACGTGGTCGCGCACAATGGCATTCTCGTGGTTCCAATCGTGGAAGACGCTATATGGATGCGGAGCATCTACATTGAAGAACGGATTGTTCGATGCTGTCTTGTTGACCGAAGAATCCCAATAGAGTTTTGCATAAGGATGGGCTCCGGTAGCCTGGTTGTAAACAACATCCACAATTACCGCCATTCCCCGTGAATGACATTCGTCGATGAACTGCTTGTACATCTCACGGGTTCCATAAGCCTTGTCGAGGGCGAAATAAGAGCAAGGATTATATCCCCAGCTGTCGTTTCCGTCAAATTCCTGAATCGGCATAAGTTCCACTGCATTGACTCCCAAGTCTCTCAAATAGTCAAGTTTTCCGAGGGCACCCGGAATGTCGCCGGTTGTGGTGAAATCGCGGAAATGCATTTCATAGATTACCAGATCGTCCGGATCGCTGATTTTATAATTGGAGTTTTTCCAAGCATATTGTTCCCTGTTCACCTTGAATGCGGACACAAGACCGCTTGTTCCGTCAGGATATGCCCGGAGGTCCGGATAAGTGGATGAGGAGATATATTTGTCATTCGATCCGTCATAGACAATCTCAGTATATGGGTCGTGGACACGGAATGCGCTGCCATCCTCGCTGCCTACATAATATTGGTAGCGTACTTCCTCGTCAGGATTGACATTCTTAAAATTATACCACCAGCATCCGGCAGCCTCGTCACGTTTCATTGCATATTCAGACGCACGTTTCCATCCGGAGAAATCGCCCACCACATAACAATATGAATGATATTTGTTGTTCTTGTCAAGATCATAGAGGACAAGGGTTACAGAACCGTCTGAATTATAATTGATTCCGTGCTTCAGACCTGACGGCATAGTCTCTTTCACAACTTCGTCCGGAGTGAAGGTGAAGGATTTATCCTCAACCTTCACGAAGAGGTCTTCCGTCTGTTTGGCTCCGTCGGCACTTCTTACCACTACACCAATTTTGTTGACAGGGGTGTCTCCGCTGCCAAACCATTCCCTGATGGTAGGGGTGATTGGAAGTTTCCAGAGATTTACTTCCGGGCAAGCCTGCCATTTGCACTTGTCGATATTCTGGCTCCATTCTGCCTGCACAAACATCCATTCAGCCTCAACTATTCCGATATGGGCATAAAGGTCCTTGGTATAGTTGTAGAACGGAGACTTTGAGTCCGCCCTGTAGTAGAGGGTGCACGGAGAATCGGCATCCGGAAGTTCAGGCACGGCAAAAAGTCCTATCGCAGACGGATTTATGAGTTCCTCAACGGCCTTCTGGGTCACATTTATGACAGCTGTCTTGAAGCCGGTGGCACCTACTTTCACAACACAGGACCTTTCTTCACCCGGATTCGCGGTCACAGACACGGTGATGTCAGCGTTCCCGCTTCCAGACTTCTTGTCAACGGAAATCCAGTCGAGAGTTTCATCCATAACGACATACCAGTCGTCTGCATTTGTTTCAAGTTTCAAGACTTCCGATGATGCCGCCTTTGTGAAAAACAATTCACCAGGGGTTACCAAAAGTTTGTTTACGGACGGCTGCCCGTTTTTATCGCAAGATGCGAAAATGATTACAAATAATGAGGCAAGAGCCGCCATCCGGTTTAAATATTTCATAGTATCAGTCTTTTGTGTTCCTATATGGTATTTATAAAATTGCATACTAATGCAAACTTGACGAAATTACAAATATTCGCCGTAATCAAAAAATTTATCTGACGAAACAACAAAAGACTCCGACGGACGGTCAATTTTGGCGGATGAATCTATTTTGTGTTCTTTTTAAAATCCTCGGGCAAAGTATGACGCAAAGTAGTGCCTACAAGAAGGGTAAAACGGAATCAAACTTCACAACCTACTATTTCACGAAGGCTGCCTGGAAACGGCTGTTGAGCTATTCCCGTTGATTTTCAATATTTTTCGAGCTTCCACCTCGGAATTTTGCGTCATAATTACCTACTGATTCCGCATAAGGCACCCCCTACAGCCACCTTAAACCCCGATTTTCAGATTTATCCGTTTCCAATTTGTGAACACGGATAGCTCTCAGC
>JBJEBO010000075.1:0-4080 GCA_051870155.1 Candidatus Cryptobacteroides sp. | reverse complement strand
TGCGTTGTTGGCATCATCCTGTAGCAAGCAGCCTTCAGGACCGGGGAATGCTACTGTCGGTTTCAGGGAGTCTTCCCTCGAAGTGAGGGAGAACGCCGGAACCGTGAAAATTCCGGTCGTGTTCACAGGTACAGCCGCAAGTTATCCTATTTCTTTCGATGTGGACATTCTTCCGGAAGGAGATTTTGATATCGAGGAAGCAGTCCATATCACCCAATATAAAGGTCTTCGCTATATGGGCAATCCTGCCGTTCCGGTATATCTTGAGTGTCAGATTATCAACGATGACATAATCAATGATGCCAAAGTGTTGACTCTCACCATCTCCAACATCAATGGAGCCACAGCGGGGGAAATCAGCGAGATGTCCCTCACAATCAAGGATAACGACAACAATCCTTACGACCGTCTCTGCGGTGATTGGACATTCTCCGCAACCAGCGAGGCAACGGGAAAGACTGAGAAATTCCCTGTTAAGATTCTCGGAGGATTCACAAGCGAAGAAGAAAACGAAAATTATGAGAAGGTTCTCGTATGCTGGGGATTCAACGGCTATATGGACGATCTCACAGGCAATGAATGGGGTGTCAAACCTCTTCATTCACCGGTTTGGTATCTCGACTATGAGCCTGAGACCAAATCACTCTATCTGCAGAATGACGTCCTGATGGCGGGTAACTTCCGCAATTCCCAGACGAACGATTTCGTTCAAATCAAGCCTTGCACTGCTATTCCAAACGGAAAGGGATTCTTCTATATGGACTCCTATACCCGTCTCAGGGGAACCTGGAGCGACGATATGAAGACGATTACCTTCAATGATCCGCAGCAGACCGGATATGGAATTGCCTGCCAGATTTATACTTCAGAGACCTCCCTGCCTGCCCTCTGGTCCATCCATACAAACATAACACTCACTCAGAAATAATAGATATGAAACCGATATTTAGATTAATGCTTGCTTTTCTTCCGTTCCTTTTTGTAGGATGTGGGGAGAAAGAAGTCATTTTCGGAACAGAAAACCTCGGAAAGCCGAAACCAACAGTGGAAATCGTCCTTGACAGGGCGGACCGTTTCGGTTTTGAATTTACTCTGAAACAGTCCGATGACTCCCAGCAATTCGGATATGTCATTCTCGAAAAGACCGAGGAGATGGAGGTACCTACTCCTTACTCTATCGTTACAGGTGGAGTTGAAGCTGCGATGAAAGCAGTATTCAATGAGGCAGACTACAGGCAATATTATTTCAGTCAAAGAGTGACGGCACCTGCAGGGATGACCTTCATCATCTATGCTGCTGCAATCACTTCAGAGGGGGTTCTCAGCGAATTGAGCGAATATGTAATCGAGATGCCAGAGAAGGTGCCTTTCAAACAGGGAATCTTCACAACCCGGGGAGACAACCTCTCTCCGAATGTAGTCAGCAAATATGCCGGAGAACCGTTTGTATGTGCCTTTGAAATCCTTGAAACCGCAACTGTTGACTATGCCCTTTATCAGGCAAACTGGTTCAACTTCCTCACAGATGAATACGGTTCAGAGCAGGTGTTCAATCCGGTTCTAATCGGAATTGTGGATTACGAAAACAATGTCATCCGCTATGACGGACAGTTTGTCTATAATGGTTCATTCAGCCCATATTCTGCTTTCGGACAGGCATTTATGTACTATAATGAAGAACGTGTGGAATACCTTGTGTTCCTCGGTGGCGGAGATTCAGGAGACCAGGATATTCTTATGCCTTTCGACAAGGAAGGAAATATTCTCGGTATGTCCGACTGCGGATATGGAATCTTCGACAAGAACAGCAATTTCATAGGTTATTTCGACAGGCTGCAGAACGGTAAGCTGACCTATCTCAGAGGCTTCGGCGAACCTGCCTCTTCCAATACTTTCAGAAGCCTTGCTCCAGAATTCGAAAGAATATTAAATTCTCAAAACAATGAAGACTGACAGATTCATAATCAGGCTTTTGGCAGCTTCAGTGCTGCTACTGTCCATCTTCTCCTGCAAGAAGGAGGTCACACTTTCAGTGTCTCAGACTTCGATTTTTCTTTCCGATGCATCCGCAACCAAGAACATAGAGGTCTATTGCAACGACTCCTGGAGTACCCAGGTTCCGGACTGGCTCGAATGCGAGCCCTCATCCGGAGAAGGCAATGCGACTGTAAAAGTAAGCGTTGCCGATGATTCCGGCTTCAGCCAGAACGGCTCCATCGTGTTTCTTGCTGAGGGACAGATGTCTTCCGTTACTGTCAAACTCGCCGGAGAAGATTTCATAATGTCTTCTGACTCCTTCCATTTCGATGAGGACGGAACGCCTCTCAAGGCAACCATAAAGAGCCATTCCGACTGGTCCATCAGCATTCCTCAGGAAGCGTCCTGGATTACAATCGAGCCGATGTCCGGAAAGGCAGGGGAGACGGAACTCACCCTCACTCCTAAACCTATCACCGACAGGAAACCGCGTACGGAACAGATTATCGACATCTCATACGGCACCAAATTCTCGATGTTTGTCATCAGCCAGACTATGCCGAACAAGGCTCCGCAGGCTCCCGTGCTTGTTTCCCCTGCAAATAATGCTCAGGGAATAGCCATAGACACTGAATTCAAATGGAACAAGGCGCAGGATCCGGATTCCGACATCCTCACTTACGAACTCAGGGTGAGCGGTGATGATGGCAACACCTGGCTGACCGCTACTGTTGAAGATGCCACCACGGCAAGACTTCCCGAACTTCTTTCCATAAACCACGAATATAAATGGCAGGTTACAGTCTCCGATCCGTTCGGAGGCTATGCCGAATCAACCTTCGCCACTTTCCGTACCGGAGATGAAGGGGCGTGGAAGAACAAGGAATTCCGTGTAATACAGGAAGCTACCGCAGGTGCACCTAAGCCGGTCAATCTTCTCATCCTTGGAGACGGCTACATAGATTCTGATTATATCGATGGAGCTAAATTTGACCAGGACCTCCAGAGGGCATACCAGTCATTCTTCTCTCTTGAGCCGTTCAAGAGTTACAAGGATTATTTCCGTGTGACAGCCCTCGCAGCCTATTCAGAGGAGCGCGGAGCCACTGTCAAGCAGAACATCCCAGAATATCCTGACGGAGTCACCGGAGGCTGCCCTAAGCAAACCCGCAATACTATTTTCAACAGCACCCTCGACGGAGGTGGAACAACTGCCGTCACCTGCAATTATGACAGGGTATTCGAATATGCCAAACTTGTGGATGGCATCAATGATGACGTGCTCCAGAATATGACCATCCTCCTGATGATCAACCTCGATGTCTATGCCGGAACCTGTGTGTCATTCCGCAGCGGACAGTCCATTGCAATGAGTCCGGTGGGAAAAGGTACTTTCGAGACCATAGTAAACCACGAATGTGGCGGTCACGGCTTTGCCCGAGTCCTTGATGAATATGTCTATTATTCAAATGAGACCATACCTCCGACCGACAGGGGAGTGCAGCAGATAACCGAATGGAGGAAATATGACCCATATTATGCCAATAACATCGACCTCACGGGCAACCGCAACGATGTGCATTGGAAAAAATATTATGGAACGTCAGGTTATTCATCTGTAGGGCTTTACGAAGGTTCGATGATGTATGGGAAAGGCGTATGGAGAAGTGAAATCATCAGTTGTATGTGCGACAACAGGAAATACTACAATGCACCTACCCGCGAGGCCATCGTCTATAGGATAATGAAGGTTGCCGGGCTTGAATTCAATTTTGATGATTTCGTGGCGAAGGACAAGGTGAAATCCGATGACACCGGTGTCGCCATACCTCCGGAATACGGCGGAACTAAGGCAGGTCCGCTCCTTTCCCTTCCGCCTCTTGCTCCACCGATTTGTATTGACGAGTGATAAGATTTCTCCACGCGCTCCGCTTGGTCGAAATGACAAATAAAACAATATAAAATACTTATATTTATGAAAAATAAGCACTTATTATTGGCGTCAGCCCTTTCGCTGGCCCTCTTCTCCTGCACCCCGGAAGCCATTCCGGAGTTAGGCACGGAGGTAACGGAAATCCACTTCACTACAGAAGGTGGTTCCGA
>JBJEBO010000074.1:0-4093 GCA_051870155.1 Candidatus Cryptobacteroides sp. | reverse complement strand
ACTCAGCCTTGTGCGCCTTGTTCATCTCCTTCACCATCTCGGCCTTTGCCTTGACTGCATAATCCATCATATAAATGATGCAGCAGCAAGTGATTTCAATAAGGAGAGCTATTGGATAATGGTATTTGAAGTCAGTTGCAGTGAAATTCGAGTTGAATTCGAAAGGAAGATTGCAACCGACGAAGAAGGTCATAGGAACGGGAATGATGAAAAGGGATAGAAGCCCGATGACGGCACCCGTAATTGCATTTTGCTTTATCAATCTATGCATTATCTTGACATATAGCAAGTTAATGCAGATGAATATGAAAATGGCGGGAGCATTCACCATATATTGCTCTATGATGTCGTATGCCCTGATGGATGAAGGATATACTCGGGAGAACACTTCTCCGAAAATCAGCCTGAGCAGGAAAATCAAGACGAAGATTACCAAAAGGAAGATCATTTTCGACCTCACTTTGTCGTCTGCAGGACGGCTCAGCCGGAATATCTTTGAGAACCAGATGATGCACCATCCGAGGATTTCCGTGGTCAGAAAGGTGGAAAGGGAGTGGACGAGAAGAGGTGAATTGACGAAATGACCTATCAGATTGGCACCGCCCGTTCCTAACAACAGACCTGCGATATTCACCATTATCACAGACACGGCGGTGATTTCCGTACTCAGCCCTTTCACGATGCAGAGAAGGATGCTCATCGCCATTGTCATCATCGTCAGAAGCAGTGAATCATCAATGCCGCAATGAAGACAGACTGCCGTCACAATGGCGTGAAGCAGCGCAAAAGAATGAACAATAAGACCGGCATTGATGTCTTTTTTCTGATACATCAGTTGACTTTATCTAGTGGTTTTGCTTCAAAGATAACCAATAATGGGTGAGAAAACAAATTTAATCGCAAATGTCGCACCATTCATCCCCAAATTTTCGCCGCTCGTCATAAACTATCAACCATTCGTCATTGGGTTTGTTTCGTTACAATTTTTTTTGATTAGATTCGCAAAACCAATAATTGATAACTGCTAAATTTCATATATGAAAAAACCGCAACTTTCTTTTTGGCAGCTGTGGAACATATCATTCGGATTCTTCGGCGTCCAAATCGCCTATTCTCTCCAGAGTGCCAATATCAGCCGCATCTTCGCCACTCTCGGCGCAGACCCGCACAGCCTAAGTTTTTTTTGGATACTTCCACCCCTTATGGGAATGGTCGTCCAGCCCCTTGTAGGCTCTTTCAGCGACCGCACCTGGTGTCGTCTCGGACGCCGTATCCCTTATCTTTTCCTCGGTTCTATCATCGCAATTATCGTGATGTGCATGCTTCCTAACGCAGGTAGCTTCGGACTTACCGTTGGTGGTGCGATGATTTTCGGTTTGATAGCCCTGATGCTTCTGGACACGTCGATCAATATGGCAATGCAGCCATTCAAGATGCTGGTCGGAGATATGGTCAATGAAGAGCAGAAAGCCAAGGCTTATTCCATCCAGAGTTTCCTCTGCAACGCAGGAAGCCTCGTGGGTTACATCTTCCCGTTCCTTTTCGCCTGGATCGGCCTTGCCAATACCGCTCCTGAAGGACAGATTCCTGACACAGTCAAGTATTCTTTCTATATCGGAGCGGCGATTCTCATCCTTTGCGTTCTCTTTACTACATTCAAAGTCAAGGAGATGCCTCCGAAGGAATATGCTGAATTTCACGGCATAGACCTCAACAAGAAAAAAGATGAAAAGACTCCGGGAATGTTCGCCCTTCTCAAAAAGGCTCCTTCAACATTCTGGACAGTGGGCCTCGTCCAGTTTTTCTGCTGGGCGGCTTTCCTTTATATGTGGACCTATACCAATGGCGCAATCGCCGATACAGTATGGCATACGACAGATGTAACCTCTGACGGCTATCAAGCCGCAGGCAACTGGGTTGGAATCCTCTTCGCAGTTCAGGCGGTTGGCTCCGTTCTTTGGGCACTTCTCATCCCGAAATTCAAATCAATCAAGACAGCGTACGTGGTCAGCCTCCTTCTTGGAGCCGCCGGCTTCGCTTCAGTATTCTTCATACATCACCAGTTCCTGCTCTTCATCTCCTTCCTTCTCATAGGAGTGGCTTGGGCTGCTATGCTGGCGATTCCTTTTACCCTTCTCACTAACTCGCTTTCAGGAGACCACATCGGAACTTATCTCGGACTGTTCAACGGTACGATTTGCCTTCCTCAGATCGTGGCTGCCGCCTGTGGCGGTTTCATTCTCAAATTGGTGGGTGGGGCACAGGTCAGCATGTTCCTCGTGGCTGGAGCTTTCCTCGTCTGCGGAGCACTTGCTGTATATTTTGTCAAAGACAAGAAATGATAACAGTATTTACAAACTATAACCAAATTCTTATGAGAAGAACAATGACCATTTTGGTGGGGATGATGCTTATGTGCATCGGTTCCTCACATCTATTCGCCCAGGGCGGATATGAGGTTAAAGGAGTAGTTGTAGATCAAGCAGGGCCAATCATTGGTGCGACAATCCTTGAACAGGGTACGACCAATGGTGTGTCAACCGGCTTGGACGGAGACTATATCCTTAAAGTTTCAAGCGCTGATGCAGTGGTTGAAATCAGTTGCATCGGATATGCAACCCAGACTTTCCCGGCATCACAAGTGCCTGCAGTCATCACTCTTTCCGAAGATACGATGTTCCTTGACGACGTCGTGGTCATCGGTTACGGTACAGTGAAGAAAGACGATATGACAGGTTCAGTTGCAGCCATCAAGGCTGAGGATATCAACCGTGGAGCAGTCAATTCTCCAAGTTCAATGCTCGTTGGTAAGGTGTCTGGTTTGAACATCACTCCGGCAAACGGACAGCCAGGTGCTTCAGCCACTATCCGTATCAGGGGCGCAGCGTCCCTCACCGCTTCCAACGACCCTCTCATCGTCATCGACGGTGTGCCTGTAACAAAGGACGGTGGTGCAGGAATGGGTGACCCTCTCGCAACTGTCAACCCTAACGACATCGAGTCTTACTCAGTCCTCAAGGATGCTTCCGCAACCGCAATCTACGGATCCAGGGCATCCAACGGTGTGATCATCATCACAACCAAGAAAGGTAAAGGCAAAGGCCTCCACGTAAGTTACAGCGGAAGCGTTTCTCTCAAGCAGAACAAGGATGTCATCAAGATGATGACTGGTCAGGAATATGCCGCATTTATGCAGGAGAACCGTCCTTTTGAAGGAGCTGATCTCCTTGGTCTTGACGGTACTATCTATGACACAGACTGGCAGAAACAGATTTATCGTCTTGCTGTGAACACCGACCACAACATCAGTCTCTATTCAGGGGGGGTGGTTCCGTTCCGCGTCAGCCTCGGCTACAACCTCGACCAGGCTACCATCAAGACCGGTGACAACCAGAGGGGCAACATCGACGTAAGCCTTTCTCCTAAATTCTTCGACGACCATCTTTCAATCAACTTGAATGCAAAGGGCGTATATCAGCACACCAACTGGGCTAACAATGCAGTGGGCAACGCTCTCTCATTCGACCCTACCAAGCCAATCTATTTCACTGATGCCAACGGAAATATAGACACTTCAAAGATTTCCAACGGATATTGGAACTGGTACAGTGCAGGTGTCCCTAATACTATGGCGGGATCCAACCCTCTTTCTTCTGTATATGACTATATCAACTATGGCAACACCTTCCGTGGCGTGGGTAACCTCCAGATTGACTATAAGATCCACGGACTCGAGTCTTTGAGGGCAAATCTCAACCTCGGTATGGACATCGCAAAGACCAACGGAACCAAATACAATGAGATCGGTTCCCGCGGATCCCTCACAAGTGCTCCTGACCTTTATGAGAAGTATGTGAATTACAATAAGAATATGCTCCTCGAGGCTTATCTCGACTACAACGAGACCTGGGGCAAGCACAACTTCAACGCAATGGCCGGTTACTCTTGGCAGCACAACTATGTGAGATATGACAATTCACAGTACTACAACAACAATAGGGAAGTGGAATATCATATCGCACCAACCAATGCCAGAGAATATTACCTCATCTCATTCTTCGGTCGTCTCAACTACAGCTATGATTCAAGATAT
>JBJEBO010000073.1:0-4104 GCA_051870155.1 Candidatus Cryptobacteroides sp. | reverse complement strand
AAATGTTCGTTGGCGACAAGCCGGTCGAACTGGCAGATGTGGACAGCGTTGATGAGAAGGGATTCATCACTTTCCGTACATTCGTCGGAAAGTCAGGGTATTTCATTGCAGACGATCACCTCGCAACTGCTGCAAGCGATGATTACAACTGTATTGCCAACCGCCGTGTCATTGACAAGGCATACAGGGTGGCTTATTCCACGCTTATAGAGGTCCTGAACGACGAAGTGCCGATATCCTCAGACGGAGGTCTGTCGCCTGCCTGGTGTGCTTCTGTAGAGGCAGATGTGGAGAATGATATTATATCGCAGATGACTGCCAACGGTAATCTCGGTAACGATCCGGCGGATTCTGAAGATACCGGTGTAGACTGTGTCATCGACCGCGACCAGAACATTCTTTCAACCGGCAAGTTTGTCGCTGGACTCCGTGTCAAACCTAACGGATATGCAAAATACATTGATGTCAACCTCGGTTTCAAAACCGCATAAACAAACGTCCAAATGTTCAACAGTAGAGAATATGAATTTGCAGACATTACTGTCTTTCTTGGAAAGCGTGATGTCACCGGCCTGCGCGGCATAGAGTACAAAGAGGCGCAGGAAAAAGAAACTCTGTACGGGAAGGGGAATAAACCTTTAAGTATTCAGAAAGGCAACAAGTCTTACGACGGTAAGATAACGCTTACAACTTCAGAACTCCTTGCCCTTGAGAATGCCGGGAATGGCACTGTCCTCGATATGGAGCTCACAATCATTGTCACCTACGGAAATCCGACACAGGGGGATATGATAGCAACTGACAAGTTGATTGGGGTACAGTTCACCGAAGCACCGAAGAACTGGAAGCAGGGGGATAAATTTGCCGAGCACGACCTTCCGTTCATCTGTCTTGACAAACAACCTGTTGTATAAATGGCACGGATGAAAAAGATAACACTCGACATTTCAGAGGCACACATCCTTGGCGCGGTTTCCGTCCTCGGAATCAGGCCGAAGGATGAGGAAGCGGTCTATAAGGCCGTGGAGGAGCGAATGAAAGATGACAGCCCCATTGAAATAGATCTCAAACGTCTGCGGGAGGAGGATAAAGACAACGACTTGAACTTTCTACCGATGCTGATGGGGGTAGCGGCTTTGTTGCAAATATTCGTTGATTGCGAAAAATCCAAATAGGTATGAGTACGATTTTCCCGTTCCTTGGGTATTCAAATCCCTATGTTCCGAATTTCATCCTGTTTTCAAGTCCGGTATTCTTCCCTAAAAGGACAAAACGCAAATATTGGATGAAATCAACAAAAGGCTGTTTCAGAAATGGCCGAAAGAAACACAATAGCAAATAAAACATCAAAAACACAACATTATGGCTGAAGTAATTGGCAAGGTCAATGAGACCAGAATCAAAGAACTCAAAGAGAAATATGGCGACATTTTCGCCGTAAAGGTGACAGACAGCGAGGGCAACATTCATATTGCCTATCTCCGCAAGCCTAAACGCCGCGATCTTTCCGCCGCATCTGTGGCAGGTAGCAAGGACCCGCTAAAATTCAATGAGACAATATTGCGCCAGTGCTGGCTTGACGGCGACGAAGATATTCGTACGGACGATTACCTGTTCCTTGCCGCATCCGGTGTCATCTCCGACATCGTTGAAGTTGGGGAGGCCGAGCTGGAAAAGTTATAGAGGCCGCAGCGGTCAAAGAGGATGCCCGTGAAGTCAAGTATCGTCTTATGGCGGCAGAACTCCGGTATTATATGCACATTGAACCGGATAATCTCACTGACGAGGAATTTGCTGCACGATGGTGCGAGCTGGAGTATATAAGAAGGAAAGAGGCTGAAGCGAGCAACCCGAAGCGTTGACGGCCATAAAATGCATTTCAATGGCAAATATTGTTGAATACACCCTGTCCCTTAATGACAAACTGTCCGGTAAGTTGGCGAAAATAGGAATCACCAACGACCGGCAGCTTGCCGTATGGGGAAGGGTGCAGCAGAAAGTTGTGGCGGCAAATCGCGTTCTCAATGACTGCGGTGTATCGGTAGGCTCCCTGAAGGGGCGTATTGATGCGCTGCGGGCAGAACGTGAGTGGATACCCGCGAGCAATATCACTGCCATTCGAAGAACGAATAGTGAGATAGCAGCCCTTGAGGGTCAGGTCAGGAGGCTTGAGGCCACTACCGGGAGAGGCTTAAGAACGGCATTCTCCAATGCCTTCAGCCAGATCCCGTTTGCTAACCTGCTGACCAATCCCCTTGTGCTTGCCGGAGCAGGGGGCGCGGCTGCTATAAAGAAAGGGTTTGAACGGGAAAAGACTCAAATCTCTTTTGAAGTCCTGCTTGGCAATAAGGACACAGGAAACTCCTTGCTAAAGCAGATTCAGGACTTCGGTGCTTCCACACCTCTACAGACTGCAGACCTTCAGGAAAACGCAAAGACTATGCTTTCTTTCGGGATTGCCGCAGATAGGATAATGCCAAATCTCCGGGCCATAGGTGATATTGCCATGGGAGACCAGCAGAAAATGAATTCTTTGACACTGGCGTTTTCGCAGATGACATCTACCGGTAAACTGACGGGGCAGGATCTCCTTCAGATGATAAATGCGGGTTTCAACCCTCTCAATGAGATTTCCAAAAAGACGGGGAAGTCAGTGGCAACGCTCAAGGATGAAATGAGCAAGGGCAAGATTTCATCCGAGATGGTAAGGGATGCGTTCATTTCCGCGACATCAGCCGGAGGACAGTTCTATGGAATGCTTGATAAATTGGGGCAATCCAAGAGCGGCAGGTGGTCAACGATACTCGACAGGTGCACCCAGTTATTGTGGAAACTATATGATATCATTGAGCCTGTCCTTTCGCCTGCGCTTGACGGGCTGAATAAGGTGATCGATATTGTCGGAATTGGCCTTGAGTGGCTTCAAACAGCCATTTCCAAGGTTGGCACGGCCATCAACTGGTGGATTGACAAATTGAAAGCCGGCAATCCGATAATAACGGTCACGACGATTCTGATTTCAGCCTTGGTGGCCGGTATGGCAGCATACGGCATAAAGGCACTGGCCGTTGCCGGTTGGACCGCATTAGTCTCTGCCGCACAGGGTATATGGACAGCCGTGCAGTGGGCGTTGAACAGTGCAATATGGGCCTGTCCTATTACTTGGATAGTCGCGGCCATTGTGGCCTTGATAGGTGTGATTGCCTATGTGGCACTTACAACAGAGGGATGGGGCGAAACTTGGAGCAACACATGGGAATGGATTAAACTCTCATTCCAGCAGGCCGGGGCATTCTTGAAACTTACCTGGCTGAAACTTGAGAACACATTTCTTACCGGTTTCGAGACAATTAAAACAGGGTGGCACAAGCTACAGAGCCTTTGGAACAAGGACGCGGCCAATGAGGGGCTTGCAAAAATTGAATCGGACAGGAACAAACGTGCGGCGGAGATTGCGGAGGCGCAGGGAAAGGTCAATGAACTGGCCCGGATGAGGAGTGAGATTGATGTATGGCAGGTAAAGTCTAATGGGAAGACATTAACGGATGTCATCGGCGGATTGAAGAAAAGCATAGGTATTTCTCCAGCTGGAGTACCCGGAATGACGGGGCAACAGGGCAATGGCGAATCCGTATCTGGGGCCGGTCCTGCCTCACAGACGGGAGCCGTAGATGCTGTGGCCACTGGCGGCAAGCGCGGCACTACCATAAATATCAAGTTAGATAATCTTGTTGGCCAGATTGTCTTTGAGGACGGCTACGAGGGTAGCAGGGATGAAATGCAGAAGGATTTGGAGTCTGCATTGCTTAGGGTATTACAAATGGCTTATACGGCTCAGTGATATGGCAGTAGATTTTAATTTTGACAGTTTTGGCTATGATGCCGGGAAGATTGTTCCCGGAGGAGATGCCGGATTCAGCGGGAATCCCCTTGATCCGGTTGACATCCGCATAAACAAGGCACTTGGACGATACGGGGCTATTCCGCCATTTTTCATTCCTGACCCGAAGGATATCATTCGAAAGGTGGATGACACTGATGATATAAGGGGAAGCATAACATCCGTTGGTGTTGTTCACTCACAGATGCCGTTCCGTGTTAAAC
>JBJEBO010000072.1:0-4110 GCA_051870155.1 Candidatus Cryptobacteroides sp. | reverse complement strand
AGGCCGTGGGTAAGTCCTTTCCCCGGGGTCGAGAGCGATAAGGAAATAGTCCTGTGGACTTTTCCAGCGAACAGCCCGAAGGGACGGCAGGATTTAGGATAGGGTCTTCGAAATATTTTTTGTGCGGTGGGGAAAGTTTCGCGAACAGCACAACTCTCGAATGACCAATGAATTATCATTTGCGAAACTTGAGATAGATGAAAAAAGTTCTGGTGATTTCATATTATTGGCCGCCATCCGGAGGATCAGGCGTGCAAAGGTGGGTAAAGTTTTCCAAATACCTGCCTGAACAAGGATGGCAGCCGGTAGTCTATACACCGGAAAATCCGGAACTCCTTGCAAGGGACGAAAGCCTCGCCGCCGACGTATCCCCACAGACGGAGGTCATCCGCAGACCCATTTTGGAACCTTACGGAATATGGAATGCCATCAGAGGTGCAAAGAAGGGAGGCAATGCGGGGGCAAAGACCGAAGTCAATCCCATCAATTCCGGCAAGAAGAGCATCGGACAGAGGGCTGCAATGTGGATAAGGGGGAATCTTTTCATCCCCGATCCGAGATGCCTCTGGGTCGGTCCTTCCGTCAGATTCTTGAAAAAATATCTGAAAGAGCATCCTGTGGATATCATCGTCAGCACGGGACCGCCTCATTCAATGCATCTGATTGCCAGGAAGTTATCCAAAGCAACAGGACTGCCGTGGGTGGCAGATTTCCGCGACCCGTGGACCAGAATGTTTTATTTCAAACATCTGCATTTAGGAAAATGGGCGCTGAAGAAACATCAGAAACTGGAGAAAGCCGTCCTTGACGATGCGACTACAGTTATTGCCGTGTCCCCTCTCGTCAAGAAGGACTTCGAGGAAATGACATCGACACCTGTAGCATTGATAACCAATGGATTCGACCAAGGGGACATCGAATGTGCCCCTGTCTGTGGTGACGGATATTTCAATATCACCCACACCGGACTGTTCGCCTCGGACGGCAATCCGGACATTTTGTGGAAAGTGCTTGCCGACCTCTGTTTGGAAGACAAGAAATTCGCTGAAAAACTCAGAATCCGCCTTGCCGGCAAGACGGACAATGAAATCATATCTTCAATCCGGGAAGCAGGACTGTCCGGGAATCTCGTCGATTTGGGCTATCAACCTCACTCCGCGGCGGTACGTGAACAAAGAAGTTCATCCCTACTTATCCTTCCTTTGAGAAAAGAGCCTGAATACAAGGCAACTCTGCCGGGTAAACTGTTTGAATATTTAGCATCGGAACGTCCGATTCTCGGAATCGGCCAGAAGGATGGCGCTATGGCAGCAATAATAGCGGACACCGCGACAGGAGAAATGGCTGACTGGGATGAATATGATACTATGAAGACTTATATCAAACGGGTTTGGGAGGATTTCCTGACAGGGAAGGCCTCCGTCACCCCGAAAGGCATAGAAAGATATTCACGAAAAGAACTCACCGTGAGACTGGCCGCATTGCTGGACTCCCTCACATCCAAATAAATGACTCAAATGAACAAGAAACTCATCAGACAAATCCTGATTTATGCAGGAATCGTGGCATTGTTCCTCTTAATCTCCTATTGTTATGTGCCGCAGGTATTCAGCGGGAAAGTGGTCAATCAGTCCGACTTCTCAGCGTGGACAGGAATGGCCCACGAGACATCCGTGCATAATGCCGCCAATCCCGATGACAAAACTCTTTGGACCAACTCAATGTTCGGAGGAATGCCGAATGTCACAATGTATGACGATTTTTCGGGGGACTGGACCAAACCTCTCTACAAATTGCTGATGTCCGGGGCACGCCCTGCGAACTTCTTGTTCATCAGCCTTTTGGGAGCATTTCTGATGATGCTTGCCTTCGGAGTCAATCCTCTTCTCGCCGTTGCCGGAGCCATCGCTGTGACCTTCTGTTCATATAATTTCCAAATTATCCAAGTGGGTCACAACACAAAAATGCAGGCGATTGCCTTTATGCCGTGGGTGCTCGCAGGTCTCGCATTCACCTATCGCAGCGCCCTCAATGCCGCCAACGACCGCAGGAAATGGCTTTCAAAATCTATCCTCGGCAGCGTCCTTTTCGCCCTTGCCCTCAGTTTCCAGGTCAAGGCGAACCATCCCCAAATTACTTATTATCTTGCAATTATCATATTCATATATGCAATTGTCCTTCTCGTATGGGTGCTCGCACGCCGCCGGGAACTTGCAGCAAGGTTCTTCACTGCCTCTGCCCTCCTCCTTGTAGTTGGCTGCATAGGTATTGCGACCAATCTCAACAAACTCATCCCGACATACGAATACACTGAATACACGATGAGAGGCGGCTCGGAATTGAAGCACGACGGGGAGGAAGGACGCAGCGGTCTTGACCTTGGCTATGCCACCGCCTGGTCTTATGGCGTCGAGGAAACTCCGAACCTGATGATTCCGAATTTCAACGGAGGCTCATCAACAGAAGGTTTCGACACTGATTCGAAGTCAGCAGAGGTGCTCAAAAAGAATGGATATGACCCTCGTCTTGCAGGCTATCTCACTCAATATCACGGACCTCAGCCTTTCACCGCCGGTCCGATGTATATAGGAGCCATCTCCATCTTCCTCTTTATCCTCGGTATGGTCCTGTATCGCGGCAAAGAGAAATGGTGGCTGCTTGCCGCCACAGTTCTTGCCATCCTGCTTGCCTGGGGAAGCCACTTTATGTGGTTCACGAAGCTCTGGTTCGACCTCGCGCCGATGTACAACAAATTCAGGACGGTATCAATGGCGCTCACCATCCTTCAGGTCACCGTTCCGCTTCTCGGAATAATGGTCCTCGACAGGATAATGAAGGAGGAATACAAAGGCAGTTCGGTCACCAAGGGAGTGCTCATAGCATTAGGAATAAGTGTGGGATTCATAGTGATCACTACCTTCATCTATTATCT
The DNA here is from genome assembly GCA_051870155.1 of Candidatus Cryptobacteroides sp. Classification (GTDB taxonomy): domain Bacteria; phylum Bacteroidota; class Bacteroidia; order Bacteroidales; family UBA932; genus Cryptobacteroides. Next base: position 1,178 of record JBJEBO010000072.1, on the reverse strand, counting down.
GACAGGAACTTTCTTCACAGAAGGAGACCTGCAAATGGAAAGGCAGCTCATCGGTATGGGGATGGAGCCTTCCGTAGCCAAACAGCTGATTGAGAACGCCTTGCCTTCAGACAGAAGCTCACTTATGATGAAGGACGCCCTGAGGTCTGTCCTCCTGATTGCAGTGATGGCGATGCTTATTGTGTGGGTGTTCAGGACAAAGGAGCCGTTTGCGCTCAAGGGCAGGACCTGGATTGTGGGCGCTGCGACAGTGGTTCTGATATTCTTCGACTTGGGAATCGTGGGCAAACGTTATCTCAACAAATCCCATTTCGTGAACAAGAAAGATTTCAGCGGTCAATTTGCCGAAAGACCCGCAGACAAGGCCATCAAGGCGAACGGGGAACTCGACTACAGGGTGCTTGACATTAGCGTGAACACCTTCAACGATGCCCACCAAAGCTACCACCACAAATGCATCGGTGGCTACAGCCCTGCAAAACTCCAGAGGTATCAAGACCTTGTGGAGAGATATATCACTCCTGAAATCAACGCCGTCATCAAGACTGTCAATTCAGCATCAACAGCATCGGAGGTACAGCAGAATCTTCCATATCTGCCTGTGGTTTCGGCCCTCAACGGAAAATACATAATCATTCAGGCAGACGTTATGCCTGTCGTGAATCCTTACGCTTATGGGAATTGCTGGTTTGTGGATAATGCCGTCAGGGCGGCTTCGCCGGATGAGGAGCTGGAGCTGATTGGGAGGACGGATTTGCGCACCACGGCGATAATCGGCGATGATTTCGCCCAGGCACGTGAGGATGTGGCATCGTGCCCTGAAGGTGAGGGTGATTCATACATCGTTATGACACATTATGCTCCGAATGAACTCAGGTATGCCTGCAATTTTGACAGGAAGCGTGCTGTCATTTTCAGTGAAATTTATTATCCAAAAGGTTGGAAAGTTTGGTTGGAACCGGCAGAAAAAGCCGGAGATGTGCGCAACGGACATTATGTTCCGACAGATGAAGCTGTTACGGCAGAGCTTTTCCGCGCGGACTGGATTTTGCGTGGAGCAGTGCTCCCAGAAGGTGAGTATCAACTGATTATGCGTTATGAACCGGATTCATACCTTCTTGGAGAAAGGCTTTCAAGGGCAAGTTCCATCACCCTTCTCCTGCTTCTCCTCCTGTCTT
>JBJEBO010000071.1:0-4123 GCA_051870155.1 Candidatus Cryptobacteroides sp. | reverse complement strand
CATCCTTAGGTCATGTGAATTTTTTCATAACTACAAGAATTAATTTATTTTTTCAAGTACATTGATTTTCATTCTGACTTCAGAACCGTCTTTTTGAAGATAACTTTCAATTGAACCGACCAAGACAACCTCATAAGTTCCAGGCTCTTCGAAAACATACTCATAAGAATGCATATAGTTCTGTACGTTCTTAATTACGACAGCCTTGTCATTCGCCACCTTGTTCAGTGGCATCGGAGTAGAAATCGCCCAGCCATCAAGGGTGTAATCGAGTGCATTTCCGCCTACGCCCTGAAAAATGAGCGCAGCAGTAGCAGGATTATTAAGAATAATGGAGCCATTGCCGGAATTCTTCTTATACGGATCCTCAATCTGCTCATTCATCATTACAGTTGTGAAACCAAGCTGAGAGAGTTCAGTATCACTCGGATCAAGTCCGGAAAGCTCGAGATGAAGGTTTCCATTGACCCAATAAGTTCTCTGAGTCTGATTATAAGCAGGTGGGCACCAATGGAATGCTATACAGAAATTATCTGACATTTCTCCGAAATTAGGATCGCCTTCAGCTTCTCCATAAGACTGGTCTTTCCATTTAGTGCTTGCTCCATCAGTCCAGTTGAGTTTGGTCCAGCCGGACATTCCTCCGTCAACCATAGCCTTGATAGTAGCCCTGTCAGCCACTCCATCATCACCTTTAAGCCCGTCAAATGAATTGGTAACCCAAATTTCAAGAGCATCTGCCAATCCATATCTGGCCTGGATGTTGAGATCAAGCCTGATTGAAATAATATCTTCGATAGGTACGGTATATCTGTCCTTGTATTTGTATTGATGACCGGTCTCTCCGCTATAGAAGATGACATTATCCACTTCACCAGTAAAATTGAAGCGCACCGGATCTCCAGCATAATAGGTATTGCTTTCGTCGAGAGTCACCGTAAAATCCGACGAACGGACAATATCGTGCTGGCAGGAGACCATCACAAGAAGAGCGGCAGCTATAAAATATATTCGTTTCATAATCATAGTCTTATAAAATTACCAAAGAGGATTCTGAGTCAAAAGGGTGTTGACACCAAGTTCCACAGAAGGAACCGGAAGGACAACGTGTTTAGGCTGAACGGCTGAACCGATGTTGGCCGCATAGCCTGACTTGGCAGAACCTGACCACCTGTCGTCACTTGCATCCCTTACATAACCTTTCATCGCCTCGACAAAAATGCCCCAGCGGATAAGGTCATATTTCCTTGTAGCCTCGAACACAAGCTCACGACCACGCTCGTTCCTAACAAGCTGGCGGAATGAATTCGCGTCATAGCTGCTCATCGACCTTGTGCTTATATCTGCTCTCTGGCGAACCTTAACCACTGCATCATAAGCCTCCTGAGACACAGCACCTGTATATTCGAGTGAAGCCTCAGCATACATCAGTAGAACATCGGAATATCTCATAATAGGAAAATTGATTCCGGTATAGAGCTGTTTTGATGAATAGATTGGCTCATATTCCTTCTCCCTGCGCCATTTTCCACAGTTACGAATTGCCACTGCAGTCATATTGTCAACCATTTCTCCATCCGGACCAACTGTGAAGGATGTGGTTCCGGCGTAGATATAAGGAGCCTTCTGGGTACTTGCAGGAATATTGATTCCGAGTGAGGCACTGGTGCATCCGGCATAGTTGTACGGAGGCATATTCCATTCCTGACGTTTGTCAGTCACTTTGGAAAGCATTGTTTCATCTTCAGTCCTGTCCTCAGCCCAATAGAGATCCCAAAGTTTGAGAGAGCCGTCATACTGACCGTATGCAAAGTTGCAGAGGAAAGTGTCATAATTGCTGGAGCCACTGCTCTGGAGACCAATCAAATCTCCGATTCGTCCGTTTGACCAGGCATCTGAAGTGTGGAGTCCCATAAACTCAGCCTCCCACATAGACTCGTAATATACCTTGTCATACTCATCAGAAATCATATTTATGAACACCTGCTTATATTCCGGATTGAGGTTGAACTTGCCTGACTTGATGACGGTCTCAGAGTGTTCCATAGCCTTCTTGTAGAAATCGGATTTGTTTCCGCCCTGAACAGATTCACCTGCCATAAAGAGGTAAACCCTTGAAAGGATGGCGTGGGCAGTATATACATTCACCCTTGATGGCGCATTCTCAAGATCATCAGTAAGATTTGCCAAACAAGCCTCCATCTCAGATGCCACCCAAGTGAGGACATCATATTGAGGAGTAGCCTTGATCATAACCTCATCATTGGTTACGACAGATGAATTCCTCAATGGAACATCACCCCAAGCCTGAGCAAGGACGAAATGGTAATATGCACGGAGGAAACGGGCTTCAGCATAAAGCTTTCCATCCTCATCGAATTCAGTCTGAGTGATGGCATCCATAAAAGCATTGGCGTTGCACACCCCTTTATAAATCTCAGTCCAGGCTGAATATATTTCAGTCGAGCTGGCATCGTGCCTATAAATATTGGTATAGTTGGCAGTGGTGGAACGATTGAAATAACAGAGGTCATCCACATTTGAACACATCAGAGAATAGTAGTTGCCGTAGAAAGCCTCATTGTTGATTGCGCCATACACTCCCACAAGGGCGCTAAGCGCCTCATCCTTGGTGTTATAGAAGGTATCCGAACAGATCACCTGTGGAGTTACCTCCAAGAAACTGCATCCTGCAAAAAGGAGAATTGCAGTTGAAAGTGATAATATCTTATTGATTTTCATAGCCTTATTCTTTTAGAAAGTGAATGATATACCTCCTGTAATACCTCTTGAACGCGGATATGCCGACCAATCGAATCCCGGAGTGAGGACAGAATTCCTTGTGGAAACTTCAGGGTCAGGACCGGAATAATTGGTGAAGGTGAAAAGGTTTTCAGCAGAAATATATATGCGCATAGCGTCGAAATGCATTCTGCGGAGAATGTCCCTCTGGAAAGTATATCCGACAGACAGAGTCTTCAAACGGAGGAATGAGCCATCTTCCACCACCCTTGAAGAATAAACTGTCATACCGTTGGCTCCAATACGAGGAATATCGCTGTCCGGATTTGATTCGGAATAATGGTTGGAATAGGTCTTGAACATATTGAGACCGGCTTTTGAACCATTCTCGAAAATAAGTCTGTTGGCATTGAGGACATCATTACCATAGCTCCAGGAGAAGAATACATAGACGTCAAATCCATAGAAATTGAATGTATTTCCGAAACCTCCGGTATGGAGAGGCTGGCCACAGCCGATGATTGTGCGGTCATTGTCGTCAATGACTCCGTCACGATTGATATCCGTATATTTCGGATCACCCGGACGAGTCTGGTCTTTGCCGACACTGCTCATATAAGGAACACCGTCCTTGAGGGAATTGCCAAGGAAGTCATCCTGTTTGTAAGTGCCCTCATAGATATAGCCGTACATCATTCCGGAAGGCTTGCCAACCTGTGTGATATATGGATACTGGCTGTTGTAGTTGTAGTCCCAGGAAACTTTCGACATAAGGGAAAGCTGGTCGTTCGTCAGGGCAGTAACCTTGTTGCGGTTCATAGCGATGTTGAAATCCATATTCCAGGTGAAATTCTTGGTCTGGACAGGAACGAGATTGAGGGTGAGCTCAACTCCCTGGTTTTGCATAGAACCTACATTCAACATAGCTGAAGTGTAACCGGATGAAGCAGGAATGGTAGCCTGAAGAAGAAGGTCGCGGGTATTCTTGAGATACCAGTCCGCAGTCACCTTGATCCTATCCTTGAAGAAAGACAAATCCAATCCGACATTCCACTGTTCGGTAGTCTCCCATTTCAGTTTTTCATTAGCCATATTGGAAGGATAATATCCTGTAAGGATTTGTCCGTTGAACACGTAGTCGTATGTGAACTGATTGGCTGGAAGGGCTGCAATCTGGGAATAGAAGTCGTATGGAGTGGTGGTTCTGTTGTTACCGGTCTGTCCCCAAGACAAACGGAGTTTTGCGTTGGCGAGCCAATCCACATCCTTTAGGAATTCCTCACGGTTGATGTTCCAGGATGCACCCACTGAAGGGAAGAAACCCCAACGGTTACCTGAAGGGAATTTTGATGAACCGTCGGCACGGAACGAAGCGGTGAGA
>JBJEBO010000070.1:0-4129 GCA_051870155.1 Candidatus Cryptobacteroides sp. | reverse complement strand
CTTGACGAGTAGTGTGCTTGTGTCAAACTCATCAGACAAACTCACGACTTTTGTCGAAAGATTACCGATACCCATTTCTGAGGATGGTTCGTCAATCTTTACCGAACAGGAATATGTTCCGATAAGGGCGGCAAGTGTTGACGTTGAAATAATTAGTTTTTTTCTGCAAATCATAATAACTCTTTTTAATGTTTGAAAGGGCGGCTATGTATGTAGCCACCCTCTCAAGGTTTATAGGCACGGACCTATTTGAGGTCGATTCTTTCTTTTGTCAATACAGTCCTGCTTGATGCATTGCTGCGAGTGACAGGGGAAATTGACGACATCTTTGCTTCCACAGTTTCGTATTCCCGGACGTATGAAATGTCAGATCTTACACCGCAAGGAAGTGTGAATGCTTTCACAGCTGCGGAAACTGGAACAAATTGTTGTCTTGTCACTTTTGCAGGGGCCATAGCTGCGACCGACTTTGAGTATGCTGATGGGAGAACCACTTTGAATGCACCATTTGTGTTTCCATAGTAGAGTTTTCCTCCAAAACCGGCAAGGATTGCTTTCGTTGGGAAGGTAATCACACCATCCTTAAGGCTTCCGAAAGTATCTGCAACCTGGTCCGCAGTAGCGCCATTGTATTGAATCATATAATAAGCATAACTTACTATTGTCATATTGCCGTAACCCCAATCACATCCTGTGTACTGCATAGGAATGTAAACCTGGTCTGGATTATCGCAATAGATTATCAATGGCCAATCCTGGCTTGCATCCCAATCGCCTTCCTCATTGTAAGGGAATGCCTCACAATATGGATTTACGAGCCGGTATTTTCCAGGAGTTTCCTCGCTTTCTTCGATTTCCACTTCGTATGTGATAGGGTCTGCTCCGAACACAGGACCGATGATGTCATCTGTGTATGAACCAGTTCCAAGAGATTTCCATACCTCAGGATATTTTTCGGTGCTATATTCGTATGCAAGATATTTGTCCTGCTTTCCATTTGTAGCCCATACTACAAAAGTATAAGAGGTTGCTTCTGAAAGGTTAGCCATAACTGATGCATATCCTCCTACTCCGTTGATTTGCGCAAGCACTTCTTCTGAAACTGAGGATTTGCTTGAACTGCGGAGATCTGAAACGAGATAGTCAAGTCCATATTTCTCAGCTGAAGATGTCTTATAAAGACCAACCTTGACATCAGTCAGATTTGAGCCGACAACATAATAAGCAAGTGAGTTATAGATGTTGTAACCAGCTGATTCATAACGTGCTGGGGTGTCCTCTACGCCTGCGGACAGGATTACTTCATAAGTGTCGTCGTCAGCTGCCACATAATCAATGTAAACACTTGTGCTTGACTGCATCTGACCATTGGCATCGAATGCACCTGCTACAACTGTGTAAACACCTGTTGCCGGGAATGACAGTCCTGTTGCTGATACATTCTTGCCGGACTCTTCGTCGTATTCGAATTCAGTGATTGACATTACATCCTTGGCAGAACCGTCTGCAATGGCTGATGCCTGAGCCTCAATCTGGTTTGCAACGAGTTTTCCTTCCACAGCAACGAACTTGATTGCCGCTACGTCAACTCCGCTTTCAAAATACAGAGGTGCAATACCTTCCTGAGGATAATCGGTTTCTACATCGAGGCTGTAATCAACCCTTGTATATCCATCGACAACTGCAAGAACATCGAAGACTGGGGCTCCGAATCCACCGCCTGCTGCAGGGACATAATACCTCAAATTGAAATAGAAGCCTCCGTTGCCATCATAGTATGACTGATCGTATGCGCCAGGATTCCTCTGGAGGAATTGAGACCAACTGTCCCAAGCACCTGCATAACCTCCGTCTGTGGTCAAGTAGTGGAACCAGTCGTAGAAATAGATAGGAGCTACTGCATCTTTCTCCGGTATAGATGCCCAACTGCTGCCGTAGTCAAAACCAAAATACTGTCTTGGAACGTCAAGAACCTGATAGCCGTCTGCATTCACGGTGTTTGTGTCCCAGGTGAAGTTGAATTGAACACCTATGGCGTCACCCCATATTCCGGTCGGATTGCCTTCCTCATCCGTTTCATTGCAAGTAGCAACGCAGGTGCGAAGACCATTAACCTCATAGTATTTAACCGTTGCGGTGTGAACTTCTCCCCACCAGCTCTGGTTGAAGGTTACGATAGCAGGTTCGTTGGTAACAGGGTTAAGGAGATCTTTCCATTCAACCCTGAGGACAGAGAAATCGAAGTTTACTGCTCCTTCTTTATATCTTGATGCATAAAGAGGATCCTCAATTGCAAGGGAGATGCTATAAGTGATTCCGTTCTGGGAATTAGGGAATGTAATCTTGAATTCTGCTTCAGACTGTCCGTCATCAAAAACGAGAGACTCTACATTGAAGATGCCCTCTTCTGATGCTTTGCTGGTGACCGGAACCGTGATGGTACCCTTTGAATTGCGGCGTACAGCCTTAACAACCACCTCGGTCGGCATACTCGGATCGTATGTATGTGCTCCGCTGGCTTCCTGTGCAGGGAAATAAACACCGTAGCATCCTTCGAGGTCCGACTCTCCATAAGGATGTGTTTCCTCTTCGACGCATGCGGTAGCTGCAAAACTAACAGCCGCGGCAGCCAATATGTATTTGAATATCTTGTTCATAACCTAATGTCTTAATTTGATTAATCAGTTACACCGTCACGAAGGTCGCCGTTCTGACCGATCTGAGGGGCTGATCCTTCGGTATTGTCAACAATTGCGAAGTTGGTGTTGAGTTCTGCGGTGCAGAAACGCATCAGCAGCCAGCCATCGTCGTGTGCAAGATTGATTCTGAAGTTTTCAGGGTAGCAGCTATCCTCTCCGCTGTGGAAACGTACCACAGGTTTGTCGAGACGGCGGCAGTCATTGTTGGAGAATCCTTCTCCCCAAAGTTCAACCCTTCTCTGGAACCATACTTCGTTCTCAAATGTCATTCCTGATGCTCCGAGTGAGTAAGATGGGTCGCGGTAGGTCTTGACGAAGTTTTCAAGCATCTGCCTTCCTTCAGCAGTTTTTCCACTCTTGTAGAGAGCTTCTGCCTGGATGAGGATCATTTCCTCGACACGCATAAACGGCCAGTCTTCCTGGTTGAGAACTGTACCTGCCTCGATACATCCGAACTTAACGTTTGTATAAGGAGTGAATGCAACTTTATCATCATATTCTCCTGTAGCAATTTCCTGACCCTTGAAAGTACCGCTTTTTCCATCGGAGTTCTTCCAAGCCCAAGATAATCCTTCAAGAAGCGGGGAGTTGAGTGACTCATTAACCCACCATCCTTTGCGAACATCTGTATCAGGAATCTTGTCATAGAGAAGGTTGTTGATACAAGAATAAGTACCTGTACCTGCAGAATATGAGTATGCAGAGAATGAACGGATCCAAGAAGATGAAGTTGCATAAGGGAAGGTTTCCGCAACTGTTGGAGTCATATCATATCCCCAAATCCAGTTGGGCTCATTGATATCGTAGAAAGACGGAACGGAAACTTCTGCTATCGTAGCAGGTGTATATCCTTCTGCAGCCTTTGCTGCATCTTCTGCAGCCTCAGCCCATTTACCCATATCAAGGTAAGCGCGGGCACGGAGTCCGTATGCTACCTGCTGGTCAATCTTTGATTTGTCAGGACGAGAATATCCTTCAAGGTGCTCAATGGCAAATGTCAGGTCGCTGACAATCAGGTCATAGACTTCCTTGACAGTTGCACGTGGATTCTGTGTGTAATCAACATCCTCTGTAGTTACAATCGGAACGCAAGGCTTGTCGGCAGCCAACTGGTAGTTGAACTGGAAATAAGGAGCGAGATGGAGGTAGCTGAAAGCACGGATTACATACGCCTGTGCCACCTTGTATCTGATATCAGCAGACATTTCATCTGTGATTTCGCCATACATTTTCATAAGGTCGTTGGCTCTTCCGATTTCATCGTAACAACCACGGTAGCGGATATATGGGTTCGCATAGTCTGCATTTCTCGAAGTATATTCCATACAAACTGAGAACCAGTTATAGTTGTTGTCTGCTGTTGCGATATCCGGTCCTTCAAGATCGTTTGAGAAATCCATCATCACGAAACTGAAGTTGTCTGGACGGTT
>JBJEBO010000069.1:0-4131 GCA_051870155.1 Candidatus Cryptobacteroides sp. | reverse complement strand
TATGACTGCCTTGGAGGAAGGGAACAGTTCTTTGAACATATTTGCAGTTTTTTCAATGGCTCCAACCCCGAATTCAAGGGCCTTGGTGTCACTCGCACGTTTCAGAGCCTCAGTGACTTGTTCGGATTTTTTCATTTTATATAGTGTTGCGTATAAATCAATTTCACATTTTTGTTATTTCGCTTCAATTGATTATATTTGTCTCCCCTTGAAAACAATCACATATCTAAAATACAAATATATGATTAGTATTGCAGAAAGACACAAATATATCAAAGAGCAACTGCAGACAAACGGGTTCGTGCGTGTCCAGGACCTTGCAGAGCAGCTGGGTGTGACCGGTGCCACAATCCGCAAGGATCTCAGGATTCTGGAAAGCCAAAATGTCCTGTTGCGCACCCACGGAAGCGCTTCGCCTATAAAGCCTCACGTTGCGGACATCAGCATTGATGTCAAGGCTAACCAGAATCGGGAGAAGAAACAGATGATTGCGCGTATGGCGCAAAGTCTCATCAGACCCGACGATGCAATCATTCTTGCATCAGGTTCGTCTGTGACCGCTTTTGCGGAAATCCTCACACCGATCAATATGATGAATGTCGTTACTCCTTCCCTCAACATTGCAATGCTGCTCAACGAAAGGATGGACATCAACGTACTGATGCTCGGAGGCGGGATGTATAAGAACTCAATGTCTGTCAGAGGCGCCTACACTGAAGCGGGACTTGTCAATGTCAGTTGTTCAAAATTGTTCATCGGCTGCGACGGCATCAATCTCGAAACAGGCATAACCTGCGCAACGATTGAGGAAGCACGTCTGACAACCGCAATGATGAAATCTTCGAGCAAAACTGTGGTCCTTGCAGACTCGTCCAAATTCGGCAGAAGGGGTTTCGGGAAAATCGGCAACATCGAGGATTTTGACATCATCATCACCGATTCCGGCATTCCGGACAATATGAAAAAGAAAATCGAGGATCTCGGAGTTCAGATTCTGATTGCGGAATAACCCCATTTCAATCAAGGAAGGCGCGAATTCCCCACAGGGAAATCCAAGGTGCGCAATCTCGTGCCTTCCGGTGAATAAAATTCAAGATGGATACCATCAGGGGATACCTTGACGTCCATTCTTTCGAGATTGGCGTTGCATACTACAGGAAAATCTGCTCCTGTGGTTTCTGTTTCATATAATTTGTATTTGTGTATGTGCCCGCAAAGCATAAGGTCGAATCCGGCTTCGTTCAAAGACGGAACGAGATAGCGGCTGACCATCGCGTTCCCATACCAGCCGTCCGGCTGAGGAGGCATATGGCAGAATGCGATGCGGACTTTCGCATTTCTGCACTCCTCACTTTTTATGACTTCTTCAAGCCAAAGGGACTCCTCCTTCACATAATCCTCAGTCCTCATAATGTCCAGATTACGGACATCGGAATCGTGTTTGTCTTCACCCCCGTCAAGCACGAGGAAGAAATAGTCCCCGTAACTAAAAGAGTACCAAGTTTTTCCAGTAGGTGTATCAATATAGTCATAGAATTTGAGGGCATCGTTGCCACGATATTCGTGATTTCCCCTCACAAAATGAATTGGGGTGTATTCACCGAACAGTTTGGATGCAGACCTCAGATAATCATCCATAATGTCAGATTCGGCATCTATGGAAGATGTCATATCGCCGTTGAAGCAGACAAAATCGTATTTCCCCCGGCTGTCCTTGAATAATTTGCAAAAAACCGAATCATTATTGTGGACATCATTCACGACGGAGAATTTCACCTGGTCGTAACTTCCACCAAGGGTTGTCACCTTGTCCGGATGCCGGTTCAAGTCCATTCCAAAACCCTCAGTATATACTATGCTCTTGCGATGTTCCATTGAGAGCACTCCCTTGCACATCGCCCTGTAACGGTATGTGGTTCCCGGCTGGAGCCCCGTCACAGTCACTTTGTGAGTCTTTCCCACAGGGAGTCTTCCAAGACCTCGCCGGTCATAGAATGCCGGACGTTTGTCATTGTAGAAATGAGTGCCGTCATCAGGAGCAATCTCCACCCAAGAAACAGCATCCATATTGGTGGTGAAGACCACCGTGAAGCCCGTCGAAGTGACATTCGTCAGATACGGGCCTCCGGTTATCTTCACATAGCGTTCCCCCTCCTGTGCAAATGCGCAGGTCAATGCAAAAATCAATGAGAGAATCGCCAATGATATTCTTTTCATACGGTTTCGGATTAATTTGAGCTGTAAGGCATCAATATGTATCACCCGGCGCAATAGGCCAGAATTCACTTGTATTTCCTGTGAAGACCTTCTGTACATACTCGTGACCAAATCTGTCGGTGGCGCGGATTTCCACAACCGCCTGAGGATTCTTGAGAGTATAGTGGAGAAGATGTTTCACATTGGTTTTATCATAATTTTGGGCACCTCTTCCGATTACGCCAACGTGATAACCTACAGCCCAAGCATCACGGGCGTCGCTGTCATTATTATAGAGGCTCATCCTGCCGGTCTTCACTCCGTCTTCATATACATCCACGTTCCAAGAGGAATCCCAGTTCCAAATATTCGCCCAAATATCTGCATCTGAAGTCTTTGCAAAGCTGTAGGCATTAGCCTTGCCATTCATATAGGCAAGATTTCCACGATAGAGCCTAATCTGGTCCGAGGCATCCATATCCACGCCCTTATAGATCCAATCGCTTATGTGATTGCCGTTGACAGTGTAAATCCCATATCCGTTAGGCGTGCCGTCGGTGTTGACGGTGGACCACCACCAGGCTCCGCAGACTGCCCCGTGAGTGTGCTCATAGATGCCGGTTCCTGCCGCACTCGGAGTATTTATGCTCCTGTGGGTGTGTCCAGACATTATATGGCATTCGGAGAACTCCTTACACATCTCAAGGACTGTCTTGACATTTTTTCCTGACGAGCTGGAGTAAAGCGGGATATGTACACAGAGAATCAGAAGCTTGTCTTTAGGGACTTTGGCGAGGTCCTGCCTGAGCCATTCCACCTGATCCTCCCTGAATCCACAGGAATAGGAACTTTCCGGATTAGTGGCAAGAATGTCATCCATTGCTACGATATGTGCCTTGCCGCGGTCAAACGAATAGTTCACCGGTCCGAACGACTTGACAAAATATTTCTCCATCTCGATATCTGCCTCCTCATTGTAGGTCGTATTGGTAGCAATCAGATGATGGTCGTGATTGCCAATTACTTGAAAGAGAGGGAATCCGGTCTTTTCAGAAGCCATAGCGGTTTTCATAGTTTTGAAAATTCCGCGGCTGATGTTATATTCGGTTGCTGCGACATTATATCCTATATCTCCGAGGGTTATGCCATAAACAGGATATTTCTTGGAATATTCTGTGGCCGTTTTATGCGCGTCAGGCACAGATTCGGCAATGAAACGCTTTGTGTGCCTGTCGTTGTTCTGGCACTGAGGGTCTGCGAGACAGAAGAGATAGAAGTCGTTTTCTGGAGAGGCGAGCGGTGTGAGAACGAAATCATACCGTGTCTTTCCCTTCTCTATGGTCTGCCAGAAACAAGGCAGTCCATCTGCCATAGGCACTTGATAATCAGCCGGCACGCTTATGAAGATTCTTTCAGAATGGTCGGAACCTTTCAACTGCCAGATACCATCGGCACCCGTGGACACGCAAGAATAGCCGTCACTGACGGTGACCCCCTCAACCGGGTCTCCGTCAGCTTCGACTACAACTCCGCACCAGTCCTTTCCTGCCTCAAGTTCAACCTTAATTCCGTCAGACGGAGTCCCTGATGGATTATCAGGACCTTCCTCCTTATTGCAGGAAACAAGCAGGACAGTTGCAGAAAAAAGTATGCAACAAGATAATTTTGAAATTGTTCTCATCATCAATCAAAAGGATGTTATTCCCAAAGCTTGTTCTGACCGAGGTTCGGATTCACCACACGTGCAGAACGTGGTATTGGCCTAATATACATCTTCTCTTCCCAATTCCTTGTGATATTGTATTTGAGAAGACCGTTTTCAGCCCTCTGGCGGGTACCGTCCAATTTCTGGTAAACGACACCGCTTTCATTTCCAGCTTTGCTGGTATAGAAACAAACATCGTTGACTCCGTCATTGTTAAGGTCAAACGGAAC
>JBJEBO010000068.1:0-18161 GCA_051870155.1 Candidatus Cryptobacteroides sp. | reverse complement strand
ATTATAAGGATCCTTCGAGGACCAAGAGCGTCTTCACTGAAGACGGATGGTTCCGTACCAACGACCTTGCCGTTCAAGACGAGAAAGGACGTTTCTTTATCAAGGGACGTAAGAACAATATGATACTTGGTCCGTCCGGAGAGAATATCTATCCTGAGGAAATCGAGAACGTTATCAACAATATCGACGGAGTAAGTGAGTCCATCGTTATTGAAAGAAACGGTCGTCTTCTTGCCCTTGTGCAGTTCGATGAGAATACCATCGAATGGGACAAGGAGGGAGAAGAGGAGTTCTACAGGAAACTGGAGGCAAGGAAGCAGACTATCCTTAATTTCGTGAACAAGCAGGTAAGCAAATTCTCAAAGGTCAATGACGTCGAAGTGATGAAGGAGCCTTTCGAAAAGACCGCCACTTTCAAGATCCGCCGTTTCAAGTATAAGGATTCTGCACCTACGGTGGAAGCTGACAAAGATGCTGTTCAGCAGCAGAAGGAGGAGGAAGTGAAGAAGGAAAAATCCAAGAAAGAATCCAAGAAGGAATCAAGACGGGAATCCAAGAAAGAATCCAAATCATAGCAAGTTCGTCCATCCGTAGGTCTCAGGATAAAGTTCTTCGAGAAAATGGATGACGTGATATCCGTTTCCGTCAGAGTCCCGGTAATCCGGCAAAGAAGACGGGGCGAAATACCAAGGTGCCGATCTGCTCACTTTATTGAGTGATGGGTCGGTGCTTTTACTTATGTCGTGGATATCGTAGCAGGGAGCAAATGCTGAACTTCCTGTACCGTTGACATTCATTCCGAGCATAAGCACTTTCAAGTTATATGTGCTTAGGGTGTTGTCCTTTGCAGGATATAGCAATGCTCTGTAAAGCATAGTTCCTATTCCCCGGCGAAAACCGATAGGTTCCTCTCCTGTTGTAATCCTGTCACCGCCGGCATAGATATCAAGGACGGACATCAGAAGGCTGTTTTTTATATCTCCGTCACTGACCGACGGAGTCGCGATCTCAAGGCAGTCGAAGATATTCTGGTTTGAGTTGACCCCATTTTGCATTCTTGTAAGCAGATATACCGAATTGATTTCAGTAAGATATTTCAAGAATACATCCATATAATAGATGTTCTTGTCGCTGCTTGAAGAGAACAGATTATATGGCGCAATGCTGTTATAAACATCGCTGAAAGTCTTTGAACCGCTTCCTGTATATGTCGTTGCTTTGCTATTGAAGGCCGCTTCCGCACCAATTGCGGTATGTACATAGATGTCAACGGTTCCGCAGACTTTGTCTATGTATTCCCCGGAATGAGGATTAGTAAGCCGGATTGCCACATCGTGCCTGCCTGCACTGTGGGTGCTGATTTGACTGACGTTTTTCCGTGTTATGTTGAATGAATAGCCTGTGGAGGAAGTTCCGTCTGTATCGTATGTGATGCCGAAGGTGCCGTTATCCAACGAAAATGTTCCTTTCCAGCAAGGCACAAGTCTCGCACTAAGACTGGATTTTCCCGCATTTACGACAGGTCCTTCATATTTGTAGGTCTGGGTTGAGTTTAGCAAGGCCGTGAATTTGCTCCGTATTTTTGAATTTATTGAAGAAGGCATAAACAGAGAATAGTCATCCATTCTGCCGAATGAAGCTGTGGATATGCCTTTGAAAGGATCTTCGACATTGATTTTCAATGTCTTGCTCTGAACTTGGGCACATCCCTGGGCGCTGACTGTCAGATTATATGCACTCCCGAGCCCTATTGTGTTACCGGAATCACTAAATGAGCTGATTTTAAGCGATATTCCAGTGCTTGTCGCATCACCGGTGAAATAATCGTATCCGGAAACAACAGGATGCAGACATCTTGCAAAGATATCAGAATTGATGTTAGTGAGTTCATTGCCTGAATCGTCATAATATTTGTATTCAGCCGCGACAGAGGTCCCGTCCGGGTTCAATGTAATCTGGGAAGCCAACAGATTCAGTGTCGGTGCTTTGACTGTGACCGGAATAGTCACATCCTCCTCTCCCTTGCTGTCCGACACAGTGAAACTGCCTGTCCCTGTTCCGGTGGCCTTTACAAGAAAAGAATTTTCTCCTGTCTGAACCACTTCGATGCTGTTTCCTGAAGTCTCAACAATTCTCAGAGGCAGGTTCATACTCCCGGTAATCACAACAGTGCCTTCCTGTGCCACGTATGATGGGATGAAGTTCCAATTTGGAGTAAGGCCTTCACTTTTTGGAATTATTGTTATGGTGGTCTCATCGGAAATGCTACCGTCCCAGGTGTTTATTGTCAGAGGAAATGATGAGCCTGAGATTGCACTTTCAGAGGCGCTAAAGGTGAATTTGAAATGCTTCTTACCATCAGGTCCCACAGATAGTATATTTTTGTCGATTGAATATGTGAGTCCTTTTCCAGACATTGCGGCATCATCAAAGGAATAGAGCCAGTCGTTCGGTTTCAGAGTTGATTGCTTTGTGTTATCTGCGATTAACTGATATCTTACATACACATCTGTACTGCCTCCTTGTGGAACATAATAGTCTGTTTGGAGGAAACCAAGAGCTCTTGTGTCTGTCCAATCATCCCATTTTGATACCTTCCAGCATTTATCTAAGAAAAAGCCGTCCTCTGAAAAATGGAGAGTGATGTCGTATCGGCAATTCCTTTCAAGACTGAAATCTTCCTTGGTGTCTGCTCCAAGATAATATCTATAGGTGAGGGTACCTCCGTATCCTGATTCGCTGCTTGCTCGGGATGCGTTGAATTCCAAATATGTACAGAGTTTGGAATAGTCGATTCCTCCAATTGAGGATATCTTTTCCGCACTTTTGTCAAAACTATCTGTATTTCCTTTAAGCAGTTTGCCTTGGACATTCTCCGGTACATAAAGCGTTAGAATCGTATCTTTTACATAGCCTGGTCCGGGACCGTATGAAGCAGGGCTGCCGACAGTAACTGTGTTCAGGTTTGAATAGCAGTCTGTTTCCGCCATCAGGTCCGTTTCACTTGATGCCTTGCTTTTTGCTGATGCGAACGGACGCAGTGTTGAGTTAGCCTGACGTATGAATATGCTCTTGTTGCACATAGTATATGGGTATTTGCTGCTAGTCTGTGCCGTCCTCAATCCATCGTGAAGAAGTCTGACACTCAGTTTTGCAAAAAGCCTTGTTAAATCAATCTTGCAACTGGAATTGGATGACGGGTCAAAATTGATTGCCTTCCCGCACATCGGGATACCTGAAACCGCCACTTGTGAGAAATCCTGGATTTTATATGTAAGGGATCCGAGTTCTGCTTCTGTTTTGGGTAGAGACTCTGTTAAATCTCCCATATTGGCAAGGGCGTATATGTTATAGATGCGTGAACATTCAAGCTCAAGACTCATTTCCTCCGGATAGGTGAAATGGTCAGAGGCAATCAGTGCCCCGTCTTTTTTGTAGGCTGCAATAGTGATTTCCGTGAGTTTGTCTTCGATGTCGTCCTCATCGAAAATACTTTTTACCTGCACAGTGGTGCAATCTTCTATGCCAGCCGAAATCGAGACGGAAACCGATTCTCCGTCATCGGCAAGACCTCCTTTTGTCAGTTCAGATCTGTCGGTCTCTGTGCATCCGAATACGATTGTCAAGAATAATGTAAAATATGTTGAAGTCCTTTTCATAATTATATGTTTTGTCGGAAAACTTAATTTCTCTAATCAAACGGCGGAACTTCACAGCTGCGCCGTTCATCCTTCTTATTATAACACTAAATCTGATTGTTGAGATCCGGTTGTACTTCACACCAAAAAAGCGGTGCAGAAAACCTCCTCTCCACCGCGAAGTTATCTGCACCGTAAAAGGCTTGCAATAGCCATTAAAAGTATTTTCTGTTTTTGAATGTCGTTTTTTCTCTTTTTATATTTCTTTAATGAATTTTATATTCCTGTTTTCCTTTTTTATGTTTTTCTCTCAATTTTCCTCGTCTTTTGAAGCGGTCTTGACCGAGTTTTTGACCGGGGCATTGTCGAATGCCTTGACGATTTTCCCGACGAGAGGATGACGGACAATGTCTTCGTTCCTAAAGAAGATTGAAGATATACCTTTAATGTCTTTGGTGAGCTCAATACCTCTCAAAAGCCCGGAATCTGCCTTGTTTGGCAAGTCCACCTGACTGGCGTCACCTGTGACTATGAATTTTGCATCGCAGCCCATCCTTGTGAGGAACATCTTGAGTTGACCGAGATTTGTGTTCTGGGCCTCGTCCAAAATCACACAGGCCCTGTCCAGCGTCCTTCCTCTCATATAGGCGAGAGGGGCGATCTGTATGGTTCCCTCGGCGATGAATTCCTGGAGTTTTTTCGGAGGTATCATATCTCCGAGCGCATCATATAGAGGCTGGAGATATGGGTCGAGCTTGTCTTTCAGATCCCCAGGGAGGAAGCCCAGGCGTTCTCCTGCCTCCACGGCAGGTCTTGTCAGGATGATCCTGCGAATCTCCCTGTTCTTCAATGCTCTGACTGCCAATGCTATCGCTATGTATGTCTTTCCTGTTCCTGCGGGACCGACTGCGAAGATAAGATCGTTTTCGAAATATGCCTTTACCATCGCTTCCTGGGTCTTATTTCGTGCTTTGATAGGCTTTCCGTCCATACCATACACAATCGGGGCGTCAGTACAGAATTGAAGCGATCCCGGAGCAGCCGCGCTATCGAAAAGATCTTCGACATCGAAGGTGCTCAATTTTGTCTTGTGCATCCGGAGTTCGATTAGCATACTGATCTTTTCACCGAAATCAGTTACATCGGTTTCTTCTCCATCGAGGATCAGTTCAGTACCCCGGGATACAACTTTCAGATTGGGGTAATGGCTGCAAAGTGTTTCCAAGATTTTATTTCCGACCCCATAGATTTCAACGGGGTCCATCGCCTCAAGTCTTATTGTTCTTTTCATTCGTTTGGTTTCTTTTATTATAGATATCTCGACTTCGCGCTTCGCGCTCCGCTCGATATGACAGTTTAATAAATATAATAGTGTTATAAATACGTTATGACAGTTTGATAAATACGATATTACAGTCCTTATTTATTAAATGGGATACCTGTGGCGTTGGCAGTCCTATTGATTGACTGGATCATTTTGTCATAGTCGTATTTCGAAAGCCAGGCTTCCGGTCTGTCGATATATTCTTTCACAGGTATGACAGTGTGCTTTCCGCTGAACCTGCCTGGCAGGGAACACCACAGGTATTCCAATTCTACAGGCAAAACAACCGCCTTCCCGGCTTCATCCCGTGTCACTCTCACCCTTGCAATAAGTTCAACCTGGGTGTCAGTCGCACTCATATTGGAAATCGCATTTCCAAGGGAATAAATAACTTCTGTCCTTTTCTTCTGTCCCTCATCTTCCTGACAGAAAGCCCCCCTGTCTTGAACGAAGTGCGGATGAGCTCCGATAATCAAGTCAACTCCTTGCTGCACAAGCCATAATGCCATTTCTTCCTGATACTTGGAATGGCGGTGCACATATTCCTGACCCCAATGCGGAAGAGCGATTATCAATTCCGCTCCTTCATTCCTTGCCTTTTGGATGGCATTCCTTATCCCTGTTTTGTCCGACTGGCGGAGGACGGCAGGATAGGCATCCTGTCCGGAGAGATTGGTCCCATAAGTGAAGTTGATCAATGCGGTTTTTATGCCTTTAAGCCTGATATACAGAGGATTGATTCTTTCAAATGTTTCCTTGTCCATCCCACAGCCGGTGTATAGGATGCCGCGTTCCATCTTCATTTTCTCGTATATCACAATCGTGCGGGCAAGACCTTTTGAACCTTTGTCGAGGATGTGGTTGTTTGCCGTGAGGAATATATCCACTCCGCAGTCTGCGACATAGTTTGGATATGAGTCGGGGGCAGAAAAACAAGGATAGCCGGTGTATGGCTTTCCGGCAAGTGTAAATTCCAAATTTGCCACGGCAACATCCGCCTCGGAAAGCATAGGGACGATATGGTCAAGACATCCGTCGAAACGGTATGTCCCATCCTCCTGCAATGCTCCGGCAATTTGGGCGGAATGCATCATCACATCACCTATGAACACTATGACTGCGGTGTCCTTGGGCGGATTATACATCCCTTCCCTCAAGCTTTTCAATGCCAGTTCCCTGTCACAAAGCACCTGACCATTGCCAGGATAGGGAAAACAGGCAAGGAACAGGGATACAAGAAGTAGTATGATGGTTTGTCTCAAATCTGTCAATCGTTGGATATTTTGTCTTCAATCAATGTAACGGTGTCTTCGTTGAGCCTGATTTTCATCCAGTCGTTAAGCCTGATCTTCTCCTGATCGGTGAGAAGGCTGTCAGTTTGGACAATCACGAGAACATTATCCTTAACCTGGAAACCGTCTGCTGAGACACTTGCTCCTTTTGCAATCGTAATCTCCTTGATCTGAGGATATTGGTTTACGACTTCTTTTGTAATCTGTGAATAAGGAATCTCATTCTCGCGCATCTTCGCGAGTTCTTTTTCCAGACGCTTGATTTCGGTTTCACGCTTGCTGATTTCCGAATCGGACCTTTCGTATATGCCTTTGACGATATCCATCTGGTCTGCACCTTCGGTAATCAGATGCTCGTTTATTATGAGCTGCCCTTCTTCGATGCCATAGTCTTGTGCAGATTCAATGATCCTGCTCTTTTCGTTGGCTGTCAGCGGCTCCCCGGAAATAAAGATCTCAACTTTTGAACCTTTGTGGTGTGATACTTTATAATCATATATGTATCCCTTTGAGAGCGTCTTGTTGGCAGCTATGAATTCTGTAACGCTTTCGTTGAAGTTGTTTTCGCGAATCATCACTATGGCTGACCATATACTTGGAATTATGACAATCAATACAACTGCTGTTATGATGGTCTTCGTTCTTTTTCCTGTTTTCTGGTCACTGAACTCTATGCTGATGAACCCCAAATACTTGACGGTTATGTAGGTAGCAAGGGTGATGAAGATGCAGTTGATGAAGAACAGGTAGAGGGCCCCGAAGAAATATGCCAAATTTCCACAGGCAAGTCCGAAACCGGCAGTACAGAGGGGTGGCATAAGGGCTGTGGCAATGGCGACTCCGGAGAACACGGTTCCTTTTTCTTTCCTGCATTGTTCGAAAATTCCTGCGAATCCACCGAAAAGGGCTATGAGGACGTCATATATGGTAGGATTGGTCCTCGCGAGCAATTCCGTAGGATTGGAAAGGCTCAATGGGGTGATGAGAAAATACAGGAAGGAGGCAATCAAGCTTATGGTCACCATTACCGCAAGATTCTTAAGCGCATCCTTAAGGAGTTGTACATCATTGATTCCCAATCCCAAACCGAGTCCGAAAATCGGTCCCATAAGAGGGGATATGAGCATTGCGCCGATGATTACGGGAATGGAGTTCACATTGAGTCCGACTGATGCGATGATTATCGAGAATGCGAGAATCCATACATTGGGTCCGCGGAATTGTATATTGTTTCTTATTGCTCTTGCTGCGGCAGCTTTGTCAATGTGTTCGGAAATGTTGCCTATACGACCGAGTTCGGTCCACAAATTCTTGAAAAAATCCATATTTTAGATGTTGTTCGTCGTTTTTATTCGGATATTCTTGCAAATATATATGATTTTCTTTTGTCTTGGATTATTTATTTGGCTAAATTTGCCGATAGCATCAAAGAAAAGAATATGAAACGTTCTACGATTCTGTGCATTGTCCTGATGGCGTTAACTCTTTCCGGATGCGATTTTTTCAGAAAAATCGCAGGTCGCCCGACGTCGGCACAACTTGAAGAAAAGAAATTGGAAATCAAGGCAAAGGAAGCCGAGATTGCCGCAATGAATGCGGAATTGGCAAGGATTGAAGCGGAGAAGCGTCGGGTGGCGGATTCTCTTGCATATATGGATTCCATAGTGCTGTCTGTCAGGGAGGTGGCCTTTGCTTCCCGTCATAAGGGGTATGCAGATGCCTCGCAGGAAGGTTTTACATACGTGGTCATTGGCACCTTCAAGCAGAAGACGAATGCCGAGTTGCTAAAGAAGAAGGCTGAGGACAGCGGTTATGACGCAAATATCATCAGGTTTAGGAACGACAAGATTTCTGTGGGAATTATGCTCCCGGACGATCCGAAGAAGGCTTATGGCATCCTGCTTGCTCTCAAAGGGGAGGATTTTTGTCCTGCGGATATATGGCTCCTTATTCCTCAGAGCCGTGATTCCGAAAATGACGATGCTATGAATCAAGATTCAGAAAATTTATGAACAAAATCGAAAATGTGAGTTTAGGCAGGCTTCTTATGGCCTGCCTCCTGTGTATTCTTTTTTATATCCCTCTTACAGCCCAGGTGCGTCCTGATTCCGGATATTCTTCTCTCTATGACGGTGAGACGGCTGCTATGATGCGTCGTCACGTGTCCTGGCTTTCATCGGCTGAGATGGAAGGCAGGAAAGCCGGTTCGCAGGGCGAGACAGCATCTGCTGTTTATATGTATGATATTCTTAAGGACTACGGGGTGGATATGCTTTCTCCGCGTGATGGCGATATCTTTGGGATGAAACTTGAAAATGGGGATACCCTTACTTCGAGAAATGTAATAGGGTTCATTCAGGGATATGACCTTAAGCTCAAAGACCGTTATATAGTTGTGGGTGCGAGGCTTGACAACCTTGGAGTCAATCATCTTACCATAGATGGACGTCCTGCCGAGCAGATTTATTATGGGGCCAACGGCAATGCTTCCGGCCTTGCGATGATGGCTGAGCTTGCGAGGATGGTTGCCACTAATTCTGTGATGTTCCGCAGGTCTGTCATTTTCATTGCTTTCGGAGCTTCCTGCGAGGGTATGGCCGGTTCGTGGTATTTCCTCGACCGTTCATTCAAGGATGTTGACAGAATAGACGCGATGATAAACCTTGATATGCTCGGTACAGGTGACCGCGGGTTCTATGCCTACACCGCTTCCAACTCCGACCTGAACAAGATAATCGGCAATTTGGGCAACCAGCTTCAACCGATAAAACCGGAACTTGATGCTGCCGAGCCTTATCCTTCTGATCACAGATCATTCTATTCCAAGGAGATACCAGCAGTGATGCTCACAACTGGAAGATATACGGAGCACAATACTCCACGCGATACCGGCTCCATCATTGACTACGATATGATGGAAAGGGAGTTGGAGTATGTCTATAATCTGACATACACAATGGCGAACCTTGATAAGGCGCCGTCTTTCCGTCCGGAAGAGGTGGCTGTGAAAAAGATGCAGGAGGATGTGGTGTCATATAATGACTGTGATCAGCGTCCTTCGTTTCTCAATAGCACCGACCCTGCCCAATTTATGCAGAAATGGGTTTATCAATATCTAAGATATCCCGGACAGGCTGTCGAGGAAGGCATATCAGGAAGGGTGATGGTGAATTTCATAATCGAAAAGAACGGGGCGGTTACCAATGTTACCGTAGTGAAGGGAGTGCATCCTCTGTTGGATGAAGAGGCAGTCAGGGTGATTTCCGCATCTCCGAAATGGAAGGCTGGTAAGGTGAAAGGGGAAAAAGTCCGCACTGCGATTACTCTCCCTGTGGAATTCAGACTCGAAAAGAAATCTCAAAGAAGGAGTTTTGGCATCAAGAAATGACTATATTGACATTGTTGCAGGATTTTGCTAATTTTGCGCACCAAATCTGAACTATGGACTACAATTTTAAGGAAATCGAAAAGAAATGGCAGACCTATTGGTCTGAGCATCAGACATTCAAGGCTTCAGAAGATAAATCGAAGCCAAAATATTACGTATTGGATATGTTCCCTTATCCTTCTGGAGCGGGACTTCACGTGGGACATCCTCTTGGCTACATCGCCAGCGATATCTACAGCAGATATAAGAGGTTGTGCGGATTCAATGTGCTTCATCCGATGGGATATGACGCATTCGGACTTCCGGCTGAACAATATGCCATACAGACCGGACAGCATCCTGCCGTTACCACAGAAAAGAATATTGCCAGGTATCGCAGCCAGATGGACCGCATAGGTTTCTCATACGACTGGTCGAGAGAAGTAAGGACTTGTGATCCTGCCTATTACAAATGGACACAGTGGGCTTTCCTGAAAATGTTCGACAGCTGGTATTCCAATGCGGAGGGCAAGGCAAAGCCGATTTCCGAACTTGTGGCAAAGTTCGAGACTTCCGGAACGGAGGGGCTTGACGCAGCTTGCGGTCAGGAGATGAATTTTACGGCTGAACAGTGGAAGGCTTTCTCTGAGAAGGAGAAGTCTGAGGCTCTGATGAATTGGAGGATAGCATATCAGGGAGAGACTGCGGTTAACTGGTGTCCGGCTCTCGGAACCGTCCTTGCCAATGACGAGGTCAAGGAAGGATATTCTGTAAGGGGCGGTCATCCTGTGGAGCAGAAGAAGATGACCCAGTGGCAGTTGCGTGTGTCCGCATACGCTTCAAGACTTCTTGATGACTTGGAGGCTCTGGAGTGGACTGATTCGCTCAAGGATATGCAGCGCAACTGGATAGGTCGTTCCCAGGGAGCCGAGATGGTCTTCAAGACATACAATGGCGACAAGGAATATGATATGACTATATTCACCACAAGGGCGGACACTGTGTTCGGTGTCACCTTTATGGTACTTGCTCCGGAGAGCGAATGGGTGGAGAAACTCACTTCAGAGGACAGGAAGGCGGAAGTTGAGGAATATCTCGCCCTTGCAAGGAAGAAGACTGAGAGGGAGAGACTTGCCGAGACCCGCAAGGTGACCGGAGTATTCTCCGGATCTTATGCTGTGAATCCTCTGACAGGGGACAAGGTGCCCGTATGGATTTCTGAATATGTGCTTGCAGGTTATGGAACCGGGGCTATCATGGCGGTTCCGGCACACGACAGCAGGGACTATGCTTTCGCGAAGAGATTCAACCTTCCGATAATTCCTCTCATTGAGGGATGTGATGTCAGCGAATCAAGCTTCGATGCCAAGGAGGGCAAGATGTGCAATTCCGGCTTCCTCAATGGGATGGATGTCAAGGATGCAATTCCTGCAGCTATCGACTATGTGGAGAAACACGGCATTGGACGCCGCAAAATAAACTACAGGCTTCGTGATGCCATTTTCTCTCGTCAGAGATATTGGGGAGAACCATTCCCTATATATTATAAGGATGGAATACCTGTTGCGATGGAGATGGACAAACTTCCTTTGGAACTTCCTCAGATTGCATCATATCACCCTACAGAAACAGGGGAGCCGCCTCTCGGACACGCTGAGAATTGGACTGTTGACGGCTGGCCTATCGAGAAGAGCACAATGCCTGGATTTGCAGGCAGCAGCGCATATTATCTGCGCTATATGGATCCGCACAACGACAATGCCCTCGTAAGCAAGGAGGCCGATGAATATTGGCGCAATGTGGATCTTTATATAGGTGGTACCGAGCACGCCACAGGTCACCTTATCTATTCCCGTTTCTGGAACAAGTTCCTCTACGACCTCGGATATGTATGCGAGAAGGAGCCATTCAAGAAACTTGTCAACCAGGGAATGATTCAGGGAAGATCCAATTTCGTATATAGAATTGTCGGTACCAACACCTTCGTTTCCTACGGACTCAAGGACCGGTATGAGACAACCGAAATACACGTGGATGTGAACATCGTCCACAACGACCGTCTCGATATGGAGGCTTTCAAGAATTGGATGCCTGATTTTGCCAATGCGGAATTTATTCTCGAAGACGGGGAATATATCTGCGGTTATGCTGTGGAGAAGATGAGCAAGTCAATGTTCAATGTCGTGAATCCGGATATGATCTGTGATACCTACGGTGCAGATACATTGAGGCTTTACGAGATGTTCCTCGGACCTCTTGAGCAGTCAAAACCTTGGGATACAAAGGGAATTGATGGAGTAAACCGTTTCTTGAAGCGCTTCTGGAGACTTTTCTATGACCGTGACGGCTTTATAGTTACAGATGAAAAACCGACAGCAGAAGAGCTTAAAACCCTCCACAAACTCATAGGCAAGGAGCAGACTGACATAGAGAATTTCTCATTCAATACCACTGTCAGCGCTTTTATGATTGCTGTCAACGAGTTGTATGAGCACAAATGCAGCAAGAGGGAGATTCTCGAACCAATGGTTGTCCTCCTTTCTCCGTTCGCACCTCACATCGCCGAAGAACTGTGGCAGGCCCTCGGTCACGAGACCAGTGTATCTTTCGCTTCATTCCCTGAATACAAGGAAGAATTTACTGTTGAGAACAATTGCACATACGCAGTTTCTTTCAATGGAAAGATGCGTTTCACCGTAAACCTCCCTGCAAATATGTCCAAGGAAGATGTTGACGGATATGTCAGAGGACTCGACCAGACTGCAAAATATGTAGCCGGAGGAAATATAGTGAAGGTGATTGTCGTTCCGGGAAAAATCGTGAATGTCGTTGTAAAATAATATTTATGCAGACAAAGAAGATATTATCTGTATTGTATGACTACGGGCTGATAACATTCGGTATTGTGCTCTATTGTATGGGCTGGACATCCTTCCTGATTCCGGGGGGAATAGCCAGCGGAGGAGGAACCGGACTTTGTACCATCCTATACTTCGCAACGGGAATCCCGGTCGCCTATTCGTTCTTCGTCCTTAATGCGGTCCTTCTCCTGATAGGATTCCTGGTTTTGGGCAAAGGCTTCGGTTTTAAGACCATATATGCGATTCTCCTGTCAACGGTCCTCTTTGATGTTCTGCCGAATCTCAATTTGGTCGTGACTTTTGAGGACAGGCTTATAACCGCAATAGTCGGAGGTTTGCTTGAATCCATCGGAATCGGTCTTGTTCTTATGCGCGGAGGAAGTACCGGAGGAACGGACATACTTGCAATGGTGATCAGCAAATACTGGCCTGTGTCCCCGGGAAAGGTCTATCTGTATTCGGATCTTATTATCATAGCCTCAGTCCTCCTTATCCCGGACAAGACGGTCAATGATATGGTGTATGGATATGTCACTATGGTGACATTCTCTTTCTCCGTTGACCTCGTTCTTATGGGAAACAAGTCTTCTGTCCAGTTGATGATATTCTCATCCAAATATGAGCAGATAGCCGATTTCATAATCCACGATATGAAGAGGGGAGTTACAGCCCTAAATTCTACGGGATGGTATTCCAAGAATGAAGGAAAGGTGCTTTTGGTAATCTGTCGCAAGGTGCAGATGCAGGCTGTGGTTTCCGCGATAAAGAGGATAGACCCGAAGGCTTTCATCTCAGTGACGGCTGCAAGCAGTGTTTACGGAGAGGGTTTTGAGGAACCTAAGACCGGAATATCGATAAAATCAAAAGGCAAACATAAAAAGAAAAAAGAATTGGAAGCCTAAGAAAAAATCAAAACATAAAAAAAGAGAAAAATCTTGTTATAAAAAGAGAAAAATATCGAATGACGCCCCTCTCCATTGCCAGATGAGAGAGGGGCGTTCTGTAATTTTGTGATGCACAAAACGACTGGCTATGCGTTCTTTCATCAAATCATTCGAAACTTTTCCTGATAAAAAACTGAAAAAATGGGTAAAAATTTGTTCATTGACGGATGTCTTTTCAGCTATTGTTTCCTTTCTGCTATCAGGTTTGTCCCATTCTTACCTGACGATGGAGATGGTTGCCTTGGCTGTGATAACCCTGTTAGCTCCGGGATTGTCCGGAGCGCTTTCCGCTGCAATCGCCTCTATGGTGTTTTCCGGATGTACATTGATCAATCTGCTTCCGGTACTTGCCGGATTTGCCCCTGCAGCAATATTTTCTTTGATGTCGGAGATGGTGGCGCTCATCATATCTTTCATCACTATGATAGTTCTTATTTTGTATCCATTCAGAAACTCTTCGGATGAGGATTCTCCAAGGAGATTTCCTAACCAGTCCCTAAAGCCGGATCATATCTATCTATTTTCGGTGTGTTTCATTATGTATATCTTCAGGTCGGTTATGATAAATGGTGGAATATATGCTATTGGAGGATTCATAGTGACTGCAATTATATTGATGATTATGTATGTCGTTTCTTTTATAAGGCTGGATTCAGGGACGGTGGATTTCCATTTTTTCAGGTGGCCTCATAAGAAGCAGGATGTCGCTATTGAAGCGGTTGTGGAATCCAAGACGGAACATAGCTGTATGGAAGTGTTCGTCAGACTCAAGCAATATTTTGAGGATGAACAGCCGTATTTGAATATGGACTTGACGATATATGACGTCGCTCATAAATTGCTGACGAACAAAGTGTATATATCCAAGGCTGTCAATATGTATGCAGACAAAAATTTCTGCCAGTTCGTCAATTATTACAGAATCAAATATGCCCTTGATATTTTTGAGAGAGATCCGGACATAAGGCTCGGTCAGCTCGCGCAACAGTCTGGCTTCAGGACATTGGCTACTTTCAATATGGCTTTCAAACTCAATGTGAACGAATCTCCTGGAGAATGGTGCCGGAGACGGAGGATGCAGCTCAAATCTTCATACAAGTTTTGAGAGATGTCGCATTTTTACTACTTTTGTAGTTTATCAACCACTTTTCATTCAATATGGCAGACGAAAAAATCATATTCTCGATGAATGGGGTAGGGAAAATCCTTCCCCATAACAACAAGGTAATCCTAAAAGATATTTATCTCTCTTTCTTTTATGGTGCGAAGATCGGCATCATCGGTCTGAACGGTTCCGGAAAATCAACACTTATGAAAATTATCGCAGGCGTTGAGACCTCCTATCAGGGCGAGGTCGTCTGGGCACCTGGGTATTCGGTAGGATATCTGGAGCAGGAGCCGCAGATGGATCCGGACAAGACTGTGCTTGAAGTCGTGCAGGAAGGAGTGAACGAGGTGATGGAACTTCTTCAGGAGTATGAACAGGTGAATCTGAAGTTTTGCGAGCCTATGTCGGATGACGAGATGGCAGCCCTGATTGAGCGTCAGGGAGAACTTACGGAAAAAATCGAGCATTGTGGAGGTTGGGAAATTGAATCCAAACTCGAAAGGGCTATGGACGCCCTTCAGTGTCCTCCTTCAGATGCCAAGGTGGCTACTCTCAGCGGAGGCGAGCGCAGAAGGGTGGCTTTGTGCCGCCTCCTTCTCAGACAGCCGGATGTGTTGCTTCTTGACGAGCCTACCAACCACCTTGATACGGAGAGTATCCAGTGGCTTGAAGCGCATCTGCAGCAATACAAGGGTACTGTGATTGCGGTGACCCACGACAGATATTTCCTTGACAATGTAGCAGGTTGGATACTGGAACTTGATAGGGGAGAGGGGATTCCTTGGAAAGGTAATTATTCATCCTGGCTCGACCAAAAGAGCAAGAGGCTTGCTCTTGAGGAGAAACAGGAGAGCAAGAGGCGCAAGACTTTGGAGAGGGAGCTCGAATGGGTGAGGATGGCTCCAAAGGCAAGGCACGCGAAGTCCAAGGCAAGGCTCGGTGCATACGAGAAACTCGCCGGAGATGATGGAAGGGAAAAGGAGGCAAGTCTTGAGATTTTCATTCCAAATGGTCCGCGCCTTGGCAACAAGGTCATAGAGTTTAATGATGTGTCCAAAGGCTATGGGGATAAACTCCTGTTTGAACATCTGTCATTTGTCCTGCCCCCGGCTGGAATTGTGGGCGTTATCGGTCCGAACGGTGCTGGAAAGACAACGCTTTTCCGTCTCATAATGGGACTTGATACTCCGGACAGCGGAAGCATTTCGATTGGTGAAACTGTCAAAATTGCCTATGTGGACCAACAGCACAAGAGCATCGATCCGGATAAGACGGTTTATGAGACTATAGCGAATGATTCGGAATTCGTGAAGCTTGGCAAGAGAGAAGTGAATGCAAGGGCTTATGTGTCAAGATTCAATTTTACCGGAGCAGACCAGGAGAAACTTTGCGGAATACTTTCAGGAGGTGAGAGAAACAGGCTGCATCTTGCCCTCACTCTCAAGGATGAAGGCAATGTGCTTTTGTTGGACGAGCCGACCAATGACGTGGATGTCAATACTATACGTGCTTTGGAGGAAGGTCTTGAGAATTTTGCCGGATGTGCAGTGGTGATTTCACACGACCGCTGGTTCCTTGACCGTATAGCCACCCATATCCTTGCTTTCGAGGGAGATTCCCAGGTGTATTTCTTCGAAGGAACGTATTCCGAATATGAAGAAAACAAGAAGCGCCGACTCGGAAATGAGGAGCCAAAGCGCTTCAAATACAAAAAACTTATGGAATAAAGCAAAGTTCCGCAGTTTTGCAGCTGCGGAACTTTGTTTATAGTGTAACACCTGTCTTGAAGATGGCTATTTCGCTGTAGCCGGATTTTTCGTTGTTGGTTTTGGCTCCGGAAGCTACTGACAAGACAAAATCAACGAATTCGCTGTCAACTTCTCCAATAGGTTTACCTTCCGCGATTACTCCTGCGTTGAAGTCAATCCAATCAGGTTTCCTTTGTGCGAGGGTGCTGTTGGTGGAGATTTTTGCAGTTGGGACGAAGGTTCCGAATGGTGTTCCACGACCTGTAGTGAAAAGTACAATCTGGCATCCTGCCGCAGCAAGAGCCGTCGCAGCGACGAGATCGTTTCCCGGTGCACTCAATAGGTTGAGTCCTTTGCCTTTCAGACGGTCTCCATAAAGAAGAACATCCTTGACGGCCGATTTACCGGACTTCTGGGTGCAACCGAGCGACTTTTCTTCGAGAGTTGAAATACCTCCTGCCTTGTTGCCTGGAGACGGGTTCTCATAGACGGGCTGACCATTCTTCATAAAATATTCCTTGAAGTCGTTAATCAAGTGTACTGTCTTGTCGAATGTAGCCTCATCCTTGCAGCGGGACATCAATATTGTTTCAGCCCCGAACATCTCAGGCACTTCAGTGAGCACAGTGGTTCCTCCCTGCATTACAATCCAGTCGGAGAATCTTCCGAGGAGAGGATTTGCTGTTATACCTGAGAATCCGTCAGAACCTCCGCATTTGAGACCAATCTTGAGTTCGCAGGCCGGAATTTCTTCCCTCCTGTCTGAGGAAGCGGCTTGTGCGATTTCTTTGAGGAGTTCTACTCCGTATCCGATTTCATCGCCCTCAATCTTCTGGCATTCCATAAACTTGACTCTGTTGGTATCAACTTCCCCAACAAGTTCCTTGAAAGCGGAAAGTTGGTTGTTTTCGCATCCGAGTGCCACTACAAGGACTCCTGCCGCATTCGGGTGATGCACCATATCGGCAAGGATTTTCCTCGTGTTCTCGTGGTCGTCCCCAAGCTGTGAACAGCCATAATTGTGAGGGAATGCCTTGACTGCTTCTATTGCAGGATAATCCTTGAGCATTTTTGCGAAAGTGTCGCGGATTTTCTGGACGCATCCGTTCACGCATCCCACTGTCGGGATTATCCAAATCTCGTTTCTGATGCCAGCGCTTCCGTCAGAACGGCGGTAGCCCATAAACGATGCTTCCGGTCTGAGTTCTGAAAGCTCGGTTCCCACGGGCTCGTAGGTATATTCAAGAAGACCTTTCAGATTGGTTTTCAGGTTGCTGTGGTCTATAAGACCTCCCTCCGGAACATCTGTAAGCAGATGTCCGATAGGGAAGCCATATTTCACAACATCGTCGCCAGCTTTGAGGTCGCGGAGAGCCATCTTGTGCCCTGCCGGAATGTCTGCGATAGCTTTGACACCAAGACCTTCGGCAATCTCGCCACAGCGGGCGTCGCTGATTGCAACGGCAACGTTGTCAGCCGAATTGATTCTAATGAATTTTGACATAAACCTTCCGT
Organism: Candidatus Cryptobacteroides sp.; assembly: GCA_051870155.1. Lineage (GTDB taxonomy): Bacteria > Bacteroidota > Bacteroidia > Bacteroidales > UBA932 > Cryptobacteroides. The sequence goes on along the minus strand of JBJEBO010000068.1, from coordinate 364 downwards.
TATGCGATTACTTTGCGTACTGCGGCTCTCATTCCTTCTGCCTCGATAATCCTGAGATCCTCGGTGAGAAGGTCGGTAAGTCCAGGGATGAGGTTGAGGTCTTCGCCCCAGATGAAGTCTGCGGCAAGGACGCCTTCGGCAACTTTCCTTACATCTCCTGTTGCCCAGAGGTCTTTCAGGAGGCTGATGATGGCTGCATCGTCGTTAGGCTGGATCTCCACGTCACCTCTCTTGCCTCCGCGGTAGTATGTGCAGATGGCTGCAAGACCGAGCACGAGACCGGTAGGGAGGGTTCCCTTGCGCTCAAGATAGGTCTTGAGTCCAGGAAGGTCGCGAGTCTTGTATTTAGGGAATGAGTTTAGCA
>JBJEBO010000067.1:0-4157 GCA_051870155.1 Candidatus Cryptobacteroides sp. | reverse complement strand
GAATCCGAAACGAGGTACTTCCAGCGCCTTGCCCTCGGACTTTCCTTCAAAACCGGCTTTCACTGTGAGGATTCCATCTGGCAGGAGAATATATTCACATCTTAGAATGCTGCCCTCACCTAGACGGTGAACAGTGGATATGATTGCCCTGCCATCCCGGATTGCTCCAGTCATAGACACCATCTCTGGTGCCTCCTTGAAGGTGCAGGTACGTTTTGGCCAACCGTTCCCATAGTCGTTGTCAACAGGTGCCCTCCAGAAATTCGGCGTGATTCCTGTCTCAGGAATGATAATGTCCTGTCCTTCAACCTTGTATGCCTTTACAGTACCTGTCGTGCGGTCGAATACGACTTCCGCATTTGTTGAAACTGCAGTAAGAGTGTTTTCTCCTTCAACGAGACCTACTGCTCCTTTGTGAGGCTTGTATGCTTTTCTTTCTCCCTGATTCAGAACAAATTGGTCATTCGCAATAACGGTTCCTGCAGGCAGGAGAGGGGAGCCCTCAATTATCTCAGCCCTAAAATTCACGACAGATGTCTTCTTCCTGTCAAGTTTAGGCATCTTCACTGTGAAATCCTCCGCGCATTGAGGATCGGTGTTGAAACTCAGTTCTTTCTTCAGGACAGTTTTTCCGGCCTCAATAACCTCACAGACGATTCTGAATCCGGACAAGTTTGTGAAATAGAATCTGTTAAAAATGCTGAACTTTCCAGATGACGGATTCTCGGAACTGATGCATATATTCTGATATACGTGCTTAACTTCCGCAAGTCCCGGATGTGGAGCCCTGTCCGGACCCACCACTCCGTTGCAGAGGAAATTATAATCACTCGGCATATCTTTGCCATAATCGCCTCCGTATGCCCAGTACATTCTGCCCTCGGCATCCTTTTCCGCGATTCCCTGATCCACCCAGTCCCAAATGAATCCTCCCTGAAGATGGTCATAGCTGTAGATATATTTCCACTGGAGGTCGAGAGAACCAGTGGAATTACCCATCGCGTGTGCGTATTCTGAAGGACATACAGGACGGTCACAGCCGTTTTCGCCCATTTTCCTGAACCACTCCGCTCCAGGGTACTGAGGTACAATCATATCTGTATTCCTCTCGAATAGAGCCCTTTCGTAACAAACCGGACGATTCATTCCCTCTTTCTCATATTCCTTGAGAATGTCGTAGGCGTCATAGAAATTGCATCCGTTTCCGCCCTCGTTGCCGAGTGAAAGAATCGTCACGCAAGGATAGTTCCTCGTGCGCATATACATATTGGTGATGCGGTCGATATGCTTGGCTCTCCACGCAGGATTGTTGCCTAAGGTTCTGTCAAGGTCGTAGCCCATTCCGTGGGACTCCACGTTTGCTTCTGAATAAACATAAATTCCAAGGCTGTCGCAAAGTTCATAGAAATATCGCGGAAGAGGGTAGTGGCAGGTTCTGATGGCGTTTATATTGTTGGCTTTCATCAATCTTATGTCTTCAAGGAACATCTCCCTTGTGGCATAATGACCTGTAAACTGGTCGTGCTCGTGAAGGTTCACTCCCTTGAATTTCACAGGTTTGCCGTTCACAAGGAATAGGTTGCCCTTCACTTCGAGCCTCCTGAATCCAACGTCGAATCTGGTATATTCGCCATCGACGCACATTATCAATTTGTAAAGTTCAGGAGTTTCCGCGCTCCATTTCCTCACATCCGGCATTCTTCCTTCAAGGGTGAGGCTTCCGTCAATCAAGCCGCTTCCTTCGAGCACCGTCCTTCCGTCCTTGTCCAAAAGATTATAACTGAATGCAATACCAGGGACTGATGAAGTGGCGGTGAGCCTGAATACTCCGTCTGTCAGATTATCGTCGAGGGTGGACACTACATTGAAGTCAAAGTCACAGCCTTTCTTTTCATTCGAAAGATATACATCCCTCTCGATTCCGCTTACTCTCCAGAAATCCATACATTCAAGATATGATCCTGTGCTGTAACGGTAAATCACAAGGGTGATTGTGTTTTCCCCATCGGAGAGCCAAGGGGTAATCTCTGTGCGAGCGAGGTCTTTGGAATCCTCTGAATAAGAGGCGAAATTGCCGTTTACATAGACATAGACTCCAGATTTTGCTCCGCAAAGGTTCAGATAAATTTTCCTGCCTTCCCATTCGGATGGAACGGTGAATTTCTTCCTATATACACCCACAGGAGTGTCGTCCGGAAGAAGCGGTGGCTGTGGATTCTTCGGACAGAACTCATAGACGGTGTTCACATATATTGGCATACCGAATCCCTGGAATTCCCAATTGCCTGGCACCTTGATTTCAGACCATCCGATGGAATCCAACTCTTCAACAGATGGAAGGGAGGTCTGTGAATCAAAATATGCAAAAGACCAGGTCCCGTTGAGGGACAGGTAATTGCCGCTTTGCTCGAAAGCCTTGGACTCTGCCTCTTCCCGTGTCTTATAAAAGATTGTTTCGGTTCTTTTCGTGCTGACATTGACACTTGTCACGTCAATGTCCCTCCAATAAGGCATTTCTTCTGCACCTGCCGTTGCAAATGAAAACAGGATAGCTGTCGCAATGCTGATGAAATGGATTTTCATACTATCAAAGATTTTCAAGTTCAGTTTCTTATTTTGTCGGAGTTACATTTCAAATTCAAGGACTCCGCCTTTCATCAGATCTTCATAGCTGAAGCGGCGGTCCTTCAGGGTTACTCCATTGAGTTTCACGGATTTGACATAAACCTTCTCTTCGGAATTGCCAGGAGCGCTGATTGTAAATGTCTTTCCTTCCGGAAGATGTATAACTGCCTTCTTGACCGCAGGGCTGCCTATGATGAAGTCGCCTCCGCAAGGGTCAATCTGATAGAATCCGAGGGATGACATCACATACCAGGCAGACATTTGGCCTACGTCCTCGTTGCCGCAGATTCCGTCAGAATCATTACGGTAAAGCTCTCTGAGAATCTTTCTTACATATTCGGCACAGAGGTCATATTCTCCAATGTGGCTGAAAAGGTAAGCCACGTGGTGGCTCGGCTCGTTGCCGTGGGCATATTGTCCGATAAGTCCTGTTACGTCGTTTGCATCAGGACCAAGGTCGCCCTCTGCAGTAAAGAATTCGCTGAGTTTGTTGAGGAATGCTTCCTTGCCTCCGAACAGACCTATCAGCCCGTCCACATCCTGAGGCACCAGCCAGGTGTATTGCCAGGCATTGCCCTCGGTGTAATCGCTACGCATATGGAGGGCGAGGAACGGATCGAATGGAGTCCTGAAGGATCCATCGGCAGCCCTGCCGCGCATAAATCCTGTTTCCGGGTCGAAATAATTTTTGTATGAGAGCATCCTTTCCCCGAAATATGCCGTTGCTTCATTATCTCCCGCCTTCTCTGCTACTTTTGCCACGGCAGCATCTGCGATAGCGAACTCAAGACCTTTTGCCACGGTCTCCACTTCGGCACTCTTGTCGAATGGAATATAGCCATATACCTTCAGAAGTTCCATACCTCTTTCATCGAGAAGGGAAGACTCCTTCATTGCCTGAAGGGCCTCCGGCACATTTTCATACAAGCCTTTCATCACAAGGTCTCCCAAGACGATCACACCGGGATTGCCCACCATACAGTCGGTCTCATTCCCGTGCAGATGCCATACAGGCAGTTTGCCCTGCTCTTTCCAAATATTCACCATCGTGCTGCCTATCTCCTTGCACATCTGAGGGTTGATGATTGTCATAAGCGGAGATGCAGTCCTGTAGGTGTCCCAAAGGGAGAATGTTGTATAGGTGTTGCCAGATCCTTTGTGAACGTTTCCGTCAGCTCCGCGATAACTCAGGTCTGTGTCGCTGAAAAGTGACGGAGCCACCATAGTGTGGTAAAGGCTTGTGTAGAATATTGTCTCCTGTTCCGTGCTGATACCTTCTATTTCTATGCATCCCAAGGATTTATTCCATTTCGCACGTGCCGCCTCTGCTGTCCTGTCGAAATCCCATCCTCTGATTTCTGCTTCGAGGTTGGCCTTGGCGTTGGCTGTGCTTACAGATGAAATGCCCACTTTCGCATATATGGTTTTCTGCTCTGAAGTATTGAAAATGAGGGATGTGGCATTCTCATCTTCAGCCATATTGAACTCGGAACCTTTGGTAAATGGTTGTGAAAATTCTGCGTGGAAGAAAA
>JBJEBO010000066.1:0-4158 GCA_051870155.1 Candidatus Cryptobacteroides sp. | reverse complement strand
GGATATGTATATGAGAACCTGGTGGCTCAGATGCTTATAGCTGCCGGTAACGAACTCTTCTACTATTCGTGGCCAACTCCGGACGGAAAGCATAATTACGAGATTGATTTCCTCTTATCCAGGGGCAACAAGTTGTCTCCGTTGGAGGTGAAATCTTCTGGTTATACAACCCACGCTTCGCTGGATGCTTTTCAGATGAAGTTCTCTTCAAGGATACTGCAGAGGTATCTTGTATATACGAAGGATTTGGCCTGGAATCAGGATGTACTGATGCTGCCAGTGTTCATGGTGGGGCTGATTTGAACAGTGCCAGAGAGTCTCTTAATTGAAGGATTGAGAAATCAATCTGGCGGTCCGCTTCCGCTCTTCAATCTCTGCCGGAGCGGTTGCGCGAGAATAGCAAAACCCCTCTCAGCATCGCTGAAAGGGGGTTGAAGAGGTGCGTAGCGGACCTTTCAAGCCTAATAATATTTATCTGTATTTAAGCCGGTAAATTTATAAACCATTGATTTACAACAATAAGCTAACAAAGTACCTTAAATCAGATAAACCATAGGAAACAAAGTTCAGTATCAAGTCAGTATCAAATTAGGATATTATTTGTATCTTTGTGGTACGAATTATTAACCGACGACGCCAGTGAGCGCAGAGCAAGCTTGTTTGCTCTGCCGAACGGCTAGGAGGAAAAGCGCGAATGCGATTAACGTTGATACTATGAGTGTTTCTTTCAAACTACGCACGGTAAAAAAGGAAGGCACCGCCTGCCTGACCGCCCGCATCCAAGCCGAAAAACTCGGCGTCAATCTCCTCATCAAAACTCCAATCAAAGTGGACATCGCCAAATATACCGCATCTCCAAAAGGCAAGGTATATCCGGCATATATGAGTTCCGAAGAGGGGCAAAAAATTCAACGCCAGAAATTGGAAATTGAATCGGCAATCAATTCACTCACTGATGCCGGCACTAAACTCACATCAGAGCAAGCCCGGAAAATCATCGAAGACATCTGCTACAAAGAAGAGCGTAAAGATCAGGCTGAACGAGAAGAATCAGAACGGCTCCTTTCAGAAAAAGAGAACAAGATGACACTTGCAAAATACATCGATATGTATATAGAGCAAGTGAAAAGCGGGACCCGGCAGACCGAACAAGGCCGCAACTACGCGCCATCAACAATAAAGTCCATAGTAACAGCCATGAACCAGTGGAAAGCATTTCAGCAATCCGTCAACAAAGTCTATGACTTCGACGACATTGATATGAAATGCTATTACGACTACACCACCTTCCTGAAGAACAAAACCAAAGTAGTTGACGGTGTACAGGTATTCGACGGCTACAATATCAATTCTGTCGGCAAATGCATAAAAGAACTGAAAGCCATTCTTTACACGGCAGAAGTTGAAGGATATCACAACAACAACCTCTGGAAAGACAAAAAATTCAAAGGAACCCGCGTTGAGGTAGATAATGTTTATCTGACGCGCGAAGAACTCGACAGGATGATGGCATTGAAGTACGATGGAGTCCATTCGGGACACGGAATCGCACGCGACATATTTATGGTCGGAGTCTGGACAGCCCAGCGCGTCTCCGATTATAATAATCTGTCCAAAGATTCCATTCACACATATACCAAGCGGTGGATTGAGGATGTGCCGGATCCACTAAACCCCGGAAAAACAAAACCGGAAATCAGGGAGAAAGACATCACCTACATCGACATCAGACAGAAGAAAACCGGTGCAAAAGTAGCCATCCCGTGTTCAACGCAACTTCTGGAAATACTTCGGAAATACGATTTCCAAATGCCGCATCTTGAAGACCAGGTCATCAACCGCTACCTGAAAGAAATCTGCAAGGATGCAGGCATTGACACACCTGTAGAGATAGAAGTGACCAACGGCGGCACACCGAAGAAAGTCTGGAAACCAAAATATGAGTTGGTCCACACACATACCGCCCGAAGAACAGGCGCAACCCTTATGTATCTGTCCGGTATGGACATCTACGACATAATGAAAATCACAGGCCACACCTCCCCTGCCATGCTCCGCAAATACATCAAAGCAGAGAACCTGACTGTAGTGGAGAAAATCACAGACAAATATAACTACTTCGACTGATGGGAGAAAGGGGAAAAAGATGTAACTTTACGAACAAATTGAAATGAATTTATGAAGATTGCTGGAAATAAACTTATTGTAGAGTGCTCTACATATGATTTCAAGATAAAACTCGAAGCAAAAGAGCCGGAGAGTTGGGTCAAGAGCGTAAGTGCCTTTGCGAATGGAAACGGTGGTTCGCTTTTCTATGGCGTTTCGGATGACGGCACTGTAGTGGGAATTGAAGACCCAAAGAAAACAGCCAAGGATATCAGCCAGATTATCAAGGACCACATGGACCCAGTACCGGAGTTCACGCTAAATCCAATAGAAGGAAATGACGGCAAAGTGGTTCTGGAAGTGAAGATTTCTGCCGGAAGTCAGACACCATATTACTTTGTTTGGAAACGGAGAAGATTGGCCTTTATACGTCTTGGAGATGAGAGCGTTCCAGCCACCTCTCATCAGTTATACAACCTTGTTCTAAAGGGAAGCAATCGCAGTTGGGATTCGTTAGAAACTTCTGAACTGCGTAAAGACCATTCATTTACAATATTAGTACGCGAGTATAACGAGCGAAGTGGCGCAAAATGGGAAGAAAACATTCTGACATCATTCGGGCTTGTCACTGATGATGGCCATTTGACCAATGCCGGCCTCCTGTTTGCCGACAACTGCCCAATAAAACAATCACGCGTCTATTGTACCCGCTGGGATGGCACAGACAAAGGCGATACAATCAATGATGCAGAATTCCACGGCAATCTGCTGATGCTTCTGCGTCAGGCCAAGGACTTCATCAAGGCAAACACTGCAGTACCCTGGTTCAAACTTCCCGACTACCGCCTCAACCTGCCAGAATACTCAGATCGCGCGACAGAAGAAAAATGCGTAAACCATCTCATACATCGAGACTATACTGAACTCGGCTCTGAAGTTGCTATCAACATTTACGATGACCGTATCGAAACCACCTCTCCAGGCGGCATTAAAGAAACACTGAAATTTGAACCGGTAATTCCTGCTGAGACTTCATCCAAACGCCGCAACCCGGTGATTGCCGAAGTCTTTGCGCAACTGGACTATATGGAAAAAAGAGGAAGCGGTCTAAAGAAAATAGTAGATGCAACCTCTTTACTACCAACATATAAGGAAGACAAGATGCCGTATTTCCGTTCTAACCGTGAAGAATTCCGAACAATAATCCCAAACGTCAACTACGGAATGGACAGAGCTGCGCTTGAAGCATTTGCGGAATCAAAGGCCCCAGCCCCGGAATTCCGCCCAGAGGATGAAATTATAACACGGAAAAACCGCCCAGAGGTAGCAAAAACCGCCCAGAGAAAAATCGGAAAAACCGCCCAGAGCATCATCGATATTCTCGTATCAAACCCCAATGCCACACGAACTCAAATTTGCAGCATACTTGGAAAAGCCGATGGCACCATAAAAGAACACCTTGCAAACCTTCAAGCAAGAGGCATTATCGAAAGAGTCGGCAGCGATTTCGGCGGCCACTGGAAGGTTTTAATCAGAAAATGATTTTCCTTGGGCTCCTGCCCGGGAATACATACTCAGCTATTCTAAAAAGGGGTGCCCTGCAGGCGCTCCTTTGCGTTTTATGCGCAATTCTAACACCAAACAATATGGATTATCATAAATGGCTCTACCGTTCGAGGAGACTCGTAGCGGAAGTAGAGGCAGCGATGGGTAATCTTTCGGAGCATATTGCGCTGGATGACGCGCTGCCAAATCTTTTCTATAATGGGGAAACAGATGCCCGCACAGTGAAGCGCAAACTCAAAGAAGCCCGGATGGTCTTCCGGGAAAGTTGGTGGGCAATCTCGGACAGATGGACAACCATCCGTGGCAACGAAGCCCTTGAATTGGAGCTGCGCAAACACTTACGCGACTACATCCGCTTTCGCGACAGCACACGCATACTGATCTCAACAATCCTGGAACATCCACACAAAGCAGCGGCTCTGGATTTCGGCAACCTCAACTGGAACAATCTGAGAGCATTTCTGGACGAGCTGGATGACGATATGC
>JBJEBO010000065.1:0-4175 GCA_051870155.1 Candidatus Cryptobacteroides sp. | reverse complement strand
ATGAAATCTATGCCTCCGTTGCTACGGATTACTTCGAGCATTCCACCGGCAAGCATAGTGACAATGATGAGATCTCCCATATTCCCGATGCCTTTGCCTATTGAACAGAGCCAACCGGCCCAGTCGAGGCTTCCCTGCCAGAAGCCTATCGCCGCGTTCAAAACGATGCCTGTTGCAAGCACAGCCAATACATTTATTCCAGAAACGGCCATACCGATGACAAGAAGGTATGGGACAAGTCTGATCCATTCGATGGACTCTCTTTCCACAGTTGCACCGAGCTCGTTGCCGAGGATGACATAAATTAGCAGCACTATTAGTGCTGCAGGGGCCGCAATGAGGATGTTAGCTTTGAATTTGTCTTTCATTGAGCAGCCCTGGGTGCGTGTTGCCGCAATGGTGGTATCTGAAATGAAAGAAAGGTTGTCTCCGAAAAATGCTCCTCCGGTGACCACGGCAGTCATAAAGGCCGGATTGCTACCTGTTTCGGCAGCAAGGGCTCCAGCCACGGGAACGAGGGCTGCGATTGTACCCACACTCGTGCCAATTGACATCGAGATGAAACAGGCCGCTATGAACATACCTGCAAAAAGGAGATTAGGAGGAAGGACTCTAAGGGTGAGGTCAACTGTAGCCTCGATGGCTCCGATTTCTTTGGCTGTTTCGGCGAATGCTCCTGCGAGGACGAATATCCATATCATCAGCAATACATTACGGTCTCCCGTTCCTGAAGAAAAAACAGAGATTTTTTCCTCTAAATTTTTCCCTCTGGTGATGCACAGGGCATAACAGGATGCAATGAGGAAGGCCGATGCTACAGGGATCTGATAGAAGTCCCTTGCAATCAGGGATGAAATTACATAAATGGCAAGAAAGACCAGCAGGGGGCTGACCGCAATCCAGCCGCTTGCCTTCCTTTTGATATTCTTTCCGGAGGTGTTTCCCATATTTGTCGAAGTCCGTTTAGCAGTAGGAACTGCGATTATCTTTGCAAAGATAGCCAATTTTGTGTAAGTTTGTCGGTTATGAAAAATAATGCAAATACGGAAGTGCCTATGGGAGAGGACAAGGTCCTTCTCCATACTTGTTGCGCCCCGTGCAGTTGTGCAATCGTTGAGGCGCTGCTCAAGGAGGGGGTAACTCCCGTGATTTATTATTGCAATCCAAACATTTTTCCACAGGAGGAATATCTCCACAGAAAGGACGAATGTACCCGCTTCGCTATGGAGCAGGGCTTGGAGATTATTGATGCCGACTACGACCATCAGTCGTGGCTCGATTATGTGAAAGGACTTGAGAATGAACCGGAAAGGGGAGGCAGGTGCCTTGAATGCTTCCGATACAGGTTGTATAGTACGGCAAAATATGCTTCGGAAAACGGCTTCCGTGTCATCACTACTACATTGGCTTCGTCACGGTGGAAAAGTCTTGACCAGATCAATATGGCGGGGAAATGGGCTGTGTCCCAGTTCCCGGATGTAGTGTGGTGGGATAGAAATTGGCGGAAAGGCGGACTTCAGGAGCGCAGGAATTTTCTGTTGAAGGAATATGGTTTTTATAATCAGCAATATTGCGGATGTGAATTCAGCATTCGCCAAGGTAGCGATTCCACTCGCAAGATAGACTGAAATGGAAAAGAAAGGACTCTGCTGTATATTCAATTATGCACCTCATTACAGGATGGCGGTTTATCAGTTGATGAACCGGCGTCTTGGAGCAGTGTTCTTTTTTGGTGACAGGCTGCGGTCCGGAGAACAAATCCGTAAATTGGATTACTCGCTTCTGCCTGGATTTCGCAAGGAATTGAAAACCAGATTTTTCGGACCTGTGGAATATATGGAAGGATGGTTACGTGCGGCTTTTGACAGGAGTAACAGGGTATTCATCATTACCAATAGTTATTATGCTGTGAATCAATGGCTTTTCCTTTTAGTCTGCAAACTGCTCGGCAAGCCGGTTTATGTGTGGACCCACGGGATGCGTTCCTCAGTTCCTTCAGAGAACGGATCGCGTTTCACACTGTTCCTCGCCCGAGTCTATCGTCATCTCGTGAGCGGTTTTTTCCTTTATGGAGACAGGGCGAAGGAGAATATGATTGCAATGGGTTATGACCCGAATAAGCTGCACGTCATATACAATTCCCTTGATTATGAGTCTGCTCTGAGGCTGAGGGAGAGTGTGCCGGAAAATCCGTGGAAGTCTGTGTTTGGCAATGATTTTCCTATTCTTGTGTTCATCGGCAGACTCACTGAGGTAAAGAAGCTCGATATGCTTTTGGCGGCTTCAGGAATCCTGGCTGGCAGGGGGGTGGATGTGAATGTGGCTTTCATAGGTGACGGTCCGGAGAGGGGTAGATTGACAGAACTCGCTTCAGGTGTGCGTAATGTGGCGTTTTTGGGGGCGATGTATGATGAGGAGTTGATTTATAAACATTTGTATCATTCCACCTTGTGTGTTTCACCCGGGAATGTCGGACTTACGGCCATCCATTGCCTGTCTTACGGTCTTCCTGTTGTCACCCATTCGGATTTTAATTCACAGGTACCTGAATGTGAGGCTATTGTGCCTGGTGTGACGGGTGAGTTGTTCAGGAAGGGTGATGTGGCCGACCTTGCGGATAAAATAGAATCCCTATTGAAGTCTGAAACCAGCCGGGAGACTTTCAGAATGAATTGTCACAAAGTCGTGGATGAAAGATATAATCCTGAGTATCAGGTGAATATAATGGAGAGGGTGATATAGGTTTTTAAAACTGTGCAACTCTCGAATATCCAATGAATTATCAATTGCGAAACTTGGAGATGGCAATATTATGGGAAAAGCGGTGAAATACATTAAGATGTTGACAACCTATATGGGGGCGTCCTTAATCCCGATGCTCCTGAATCTGCTTGTCAATCCGCTCATCGCGTTGAATATGAGCCCTGAAGACTATGCTGTCACAGGTTATTTCACCTCCTTCAACGCCCTGATTAATCCAATAATCACATTCTACCTTCTCCACTACTATGTCAAGTCCTATTTCAATCTTGATGATGAAGGTCGCATGAAACTTAGGGCAACTATCTTTAAAGCTCTGATTTTCTTCTCTTTCGGTGTGGCGGCCTTGTGCCTTGTTTTGCTTGCCGGATATATGCTGTTGATAGACACGGATTTACAATTCCCTGTTTTCCCATATCTTCTGATGAGTGTTTTTGCCCTTCCTCTTGCAGGCATCTATACCCTCGAACTTACGGACTTCAAGATGATGAAGAAAAGCAGTGCCTATTTCCGCCTTTCAGTTTCGAACGGGGTCTCCCTCGTGGTGATAAACCTGCTGATGGTGGTTATGCTAAAATTGGGAGCCACAGGTCGTCTCCTTTCTCCGCTTATTGTGAACTTCCTTTTCTTTATCTTTCTGATTATCAGGCATCGTGATTATTTCAAGATACCTTTCGACATAGTCGCTTTCAAGGACATCCTCCGTTTCTGTCTTCCGCTTGCCGCCTCCGCCGCCCTCGGATATTTCTTCAACGGTTTCGACCGGACCTGTCTCGAATCGCTTGGTCAAGTACACGAATATGGAATCTATGTTGTCGGAGCACAGATGGCGGCATATCTCACCACTTTCTCAGCTGCCGTCAATTCCACATTCCAGCCTGATATGTACAAGGCCATTGCGGAAAAAGACAAGAAGGCCTTCGCTTCTTCTGTCGGGCTCATAGTTGGCTCAGTGTCGGTTGTCGTTGTGCTTTTCATTCTATTCGCGCCTTTGCTGATTCGCATCCTCACGGCCGGACGTTATGTGGATTCTACTCCTTATGCAAGGATTCTTGCCTTGTCAACCATCACAAGTTCAATCTATTATGTTATCAATAATTATACGGTGGCAAAGGGTTGGCCGAAATTGTATCTATATACCACGGTGGCAGGCAGCATCGTGATGGCTGTAGCAATGCCGCGTGCCGTAGCCGTTTGGGGCTTCACGGGCGCCGCTGTTGTTGTGGTGCTTTCCTACATTGTCCTCTCGCTTTTCAATCTGTTTTTTATCCGTTTCCGCCACTGGCTTGCTTTTTGCAAAAAGACCCAACCGGAATAATAAAGAACAAGAGTAAATATTTGGGAATTTTTTGAAGATTCCTTAACCTGAATTATTCATAAAGAAAGTAAAGGAATCCTCACAATTATTTGGTAAT
>JBJEBO010000064.1:0-4182 GCA_051870155.1 Candidatus Cryptobacteroides sp. | reverse complement strand
AATAAATCCCAATCACACACTATTTTACATTAAATTCTTTTGCCGTGCAGAAAATACTTGGCTCAAAAATTTGCGTTATGCTATAAAAACATTATGTTTGCATAGCATAATAAAATCGTAATATGAACTTCGTTGATAGAATAGAAGAAACAGCACGACTGAGGGATGCTCTTTCAAGAGAGAAGTCCTCGTTGGTCGTAGTGTACGGTCGCAGGCGGTTGGGTAAGTCAACACTTATCAAAAGAGCCTTGTCGGACAGTGATGTATATTTCCTTGCCGACCGTTCCGAAGGGCAACATCAAAGAACTTTGCTTGCAAAGGTGGTAGCACAAGTATTTCCTGATTTTGATAAGCTGACTTATCCGGATTGGGAATCTCTGTTTCGTGCGGTCAATTATCGCACAGACAAGCGTTTCACGTTATGTTTGGATGAATTTCCATATCTTGTCGAGCAATCCCCGGAACTGCCGTCAGTGTTGCAGAAACTTGTTGATGAGAAGCAGTTGAAGTATAATCTTGTACTTTGTGGTTCATCACAGAATATGATGTATGGATTGTTTCTTGATTCTACTGCACCTCTCTATGGCCGTGCTGATGAGATAATGAGACTTACACCGATATGTTTACCGTATTTTCAGGAGGCTTTGAACCTTGACGCTGTGAGTGCCGTTGAAGAGTATGCTGTATGGGGCGGTGTACCTCGTTATTGGGAACTAAGAGAAAACAGAAACTCACTTTCCGATGCGTTGAGGCACAATATCCTTTCGATAAATGGAAATCTTTACGAGGAACCGATAAAACTGTTTCAGGATGATGTGAAGGATATTGTCAAGACTTCTACAATCATGTCCTATATCGGCTCCGGTGCAAATCGGCTTTCTGAGATTGCTGCCAGATGTAATGAGCCTGCAACCAATCTGTCACGTCCCTTGAAGAAACTTATTGACCTCGGATTTTTAGAGAAAGATGTTCCGTTCGGAATTGACGAGAAGAATGCGAAAAAGAGCCTATATAAGATTGCAGACCCATTTATGGCATTCTATTATCAGTTTGTTGTACCAAACCGTTCGTTCATTGAGCTTGGTCGTCGTTTGCCATTAGAACAGGCTTTGGCAGCCCATTTCTCGGAGTATGTGAGTATGCATTGGGAAAAACTATGCAGGGACGCTGTAACGGGAAATATGGTCAATGGAATTGTTTACGGTAAGGCAAAACGCTGGTGGGGACCGGTTCTCAATGAGAAGAAAGAACCGGAACAAATAGATATTGACGTGATGGCCGAGTCGCTTGATAAAAAATATTTGTTAGTTGGCGAGTGCAAATGGACAAATCATGAAAATGGCAAACAACTTACAGCCGAGCTTCTCCGTAAAGCCAACCTGCTGCCATTTGCCAAGAATTACAATATTCTCCCGGTATTATTTCTTAAGAATGCACCGAAAGATGATGTAGGGAATACGATGTTGCCGGAAAATGTTGTTGAGTTGATGAAATGAATTGACCCAATAGGAATACAGTAAGTTCTGTTAAAAGTAGATAATGAGGCTGGTCATATTTGTCATAAGTGTAGTTATATCCGTAACAATGGTATCGTCGTGCGGACAAGTTGGTGATGCAGTGAAGGAAGCATATCGGCATAATGCTTTTATGTAAGAAGTAGAAGTGATAGTAAGATTGTTTGACAAAGAAACTGATTGGGAGCAAATAAGGTCAGATAATTGGAGAAGAAAGGTGGTACGCAATAGACTACAACTGGACATTATTAAGTTATGGACAGGAATACCTTATAATTATGGCGCAAAATATAGTGATACGAAATAGTACGGCTGAGTTTCTCATCTTCATGCTTGAAGGCAAAGAGGATGGGATTCAGGTGATGTATAAGAATGAAACCATTTGGGCAACGCAAAAGGCGATGGCACAGCTTTTTGATTGCTCTACTGACAATATTGGACTGCACTTAAAAATTATATTTGCAATAGACAAAAAAACTATGTAATATTGCACAGTTATATTAAGAGCCATTTATATAAATCGTTATTTATATTATGAAATTTTACGACAGGGTTGCTGAGATGCAGATTCTTCAGGATAATGAAAGGCAAGCTGAAAGGAGCGCAGTCTTCACGGTTCTTATGGGACGAAGACGTGTGGGAAAAACATCGTTGATTATGCACGCTATGGAGGGGCACGACTATGCTTACCTGTTCATATCAAAGGATAATGAGGCCGTATTGTGCCGAAAGTTGCAGATGAGTTTGGAAGAACAGTTGGGAATTCAAGTCTATGGCAATCTCACGCATTTCAGAGAACTGTTTGAGGTGATTATGCGTGAATCAGTGAACCGTCATTTTACTGTAGTATTCGATGAGTTCCAGACTTTGTATAAAATCAATCCTGCAATCTTCAGCGAGATTCAGGATTTGTGGGACAGATATCATACAGAATCAAAACTGAATTTGATTGTGTCGGGCAGCATCCAGTCATTGATGAAAAGAATTTTTGAGGATGAGAATGAACCTCTGTATGGAAGACCTACTTCAAAGTTTACCCTGAGGCCGTTTACTATTTCAGTGATGAAGGAGATTATAGCAGATCACTCTCCGGATTACTGCAATGAGGATCTTCTGTGCCTGTATATGATTACTGGAGGTGTGGCAAAGTATGTTGAACTCTTAATGGATGCTCAGTGCTATACCAAGGAAAAGATGCTCAATTACGTATGTCGTCAGGACTCATATTTCCTTACAGAGGGAAGAGATATTGTTAACCAGGAGTTCAGTGATGAGGGTACAACCTACTTCTCAATACTCCAGATGATTGCGGAGGGTATGACAAGGCGGGGGGATCTCGATGGCGCTATGCAAAAGGATATGGGGGTATATCTTCAGAATCTTGAAAAGAACTTTTATATGATTTCTCGGATGAAGCCTCTTTTGGCCAAGCCGAACAGCAAGGTTTCCGCGTATGAGATTTCAGATCAGTTTCTTCGATTCTGGTTCAGATTCATCTGTCCTTACCAGTCTTTGATAGAACGCCAGCAGTTTGCCCTGATTCGACAAAATATCGGCAAGAATTATGAGCAGTTCAGCGGAAGAACATTGGAGCAGTATTTTCAGGCACAGGTAATGGAAACAGGTTTATATACCCAGGTCGGCAATTGGTGGGACCGTAAAGGTTTGAATGAAATCGATATGATTGCTTTGAATGAGTTTGACCATACAGCATTAGTTGCAGAGATTAAACGTAATCCGAAGAAAATAAACCTAAACGACCTTGAAGCGAAAGTCAACGCCCTTCCTAAATCTGATTTCAAACAATATCAATTTGTATTGAAAGGATTATCAATCGAGGATATGTAAAGTAGTAACTCTGACGGTGTCCACAAAAATGAGGGTTATCAGAAGTTGAAATATTCCAGACGCTGGAGTACTTGCGGGATGCTTTCTTCTGAAGAAACCGGAAGAATCAGGACGGTGTCTGAACTTTTCTTGCCATCAACATCGAGTGACATAGAAATATAGGCATTGAATGAATCTATCATTGCCTGAGACTGTGCAATGTACAGCTCAATATCACTATTGCACTGCTTCAATGCCTTCGGTGCTATTTTCAAAAGCTTGCTGAAAGTGCTGATACTCTGGAGGCTCTGAAGCTGAGGTATGCCAAGACTTGCAGAAGCAACTCCCAGTTGCACGATAGAAATGTCATTGAGCAATGAAGAACCTTTGTCGATTCTTGTTTCCAATTTGGCAATCATATCAGAAAACGACAGTCGTGCTCCCCGCGAATCAACGAAAGAGAAACACTTGTACACTCTCCCATCGGCAGCTTGTACATAAGTCTGGGAAGATGCCGGCATTTCGTAAGCCCCATTCTGATATTCCCGGGTTGACTTCCAGATTTGTGTCACATTCCGCAGATACGAATCTATTGCACCCACCCCACTGTAGTATGACTTGACTTCCCATTCAACACGAGGCTCAACCTTTTGCTCCTTTGTTTTCCTTTTGGAACCCTTGGATGATGGTCCGGCAGAAGGCACAGATTCAGAAGTTGGCTCACTGACAGGTGCTGGAGAAGACTCTTCTTGTGACATTGAAGGCTTGATGTTTCCAGGAGTGTATTTTTCAGGAATAGCCAGGTTACAAGGCTTTTTGCTGAGTTTAAGGTCGTGGAACA
>JBJEBO010000063.1:0-4226 GCA_051870155.1 Candidatus Cryptobacteroides sp. | reverse complement strand
GGTGGCATTCTCCGATTTCTGCTGCTCGGTTGAGAGATCAGGAAGAGGATTCTCCTCAGGTGGCACTATGTCTATCTCGATTTCCTGTGCTTCGCCGAAGGTACGGTCGAGAACCACTTTGCCGTTCTCGGATGACACCACCCCGATTCCATAGTTATTTCCTTTTGAAGCCCAGACGATTACATCTCCAATACCGGTATCAAGGGACGCCTTGCCCTCTGAATCAGTCCTGTATCTTGCCACAGTATAAAATTCCGCATAGTTATAGATTTTGAATTCCACGTCGGCATCTGCGACTGGATTTCCTTCTATGTCACATACTGTCACTGTGTTGCGTCTTGCAGGGATATAGCCTTTGATTACATTGATTTCCGTATATGCGCCTTTGCGGTCTATCACATCCTCATCTCCATCGTATGAGTTACCAAACACCTTGGTATGCAGGAGCATAGCTCTTGATACAGGCGAATTGAACCAGGCTAGATCAAGCACAGGCTCCGGTTCGCAGGCTCCCATAAAATGCCATTTTCCATCCACCCACACTTCCACCCAGGCGTGGTTGTCATCAGTGTGGGCCCATCTCGGAGTATAGACCTGACGTGCCGGGATTCCCGCCGCCCTCAAGGCGGACACAGCAAGCACAGATTCTTCTCCGCATCGTCCCAAGCCTGATTTCACCAAAGCCTCCGGCCCGAGTGTCCTTGCATCGGATGGCTTGTAAGTGGCCTGCTCGTGGCACCAGTGATTGATTTCCAAAGCCGCTTCAGCGAGGGAAAGCCCTTTGACTCTGTTGCAGAGGGTGTCGGCATAGACAAGTCTGAAATTGTCAAGGTCTTCGTTGTTGACTCTGAGCGGAAGGACGAAATGTTTGAATTCCCTGTCCGGTATGTTCCAATTCATCTTATCCCTGACTTCCAATGTCTTACGTACGTTTTCTTCCCAATATGACCGTGGATGGACCAGGCTGTCCGGCAAAGGCATTCCGGCATATAGGAAATCCATACATTCCTTTTCGGTTATTTTCCCTCCGTTACAGGAGGCTAAGGCAAGCACGGCTGCGAGAGCCGCGATGATTTTCATTTTGCGCATAATCTTGTTCCGTGAAATTCTATGGCTCCTGTGAGCCTTTGCAATGAATCGAGATTTGCAGGGGTTACTCCACTCCCCGGCATAATTATTATTCTGTCACCGGCCTTTCTTACAAGGGCTGCAATCAGTTCCGCCCCTTCCGGAGCAGTGTTTTTCTGTCCTGAAGTCAGAATCCTGTCGCATCCCAAGGCGATGATGTCCTCGAGCGCTTCAAACGGATTCCGACATACATCAAAGGCCCTATGAAAGGTCACCGACAGTCCTTCTCTCGTTCTTTCATCAATTTTATCTCCTGTCTTATCGGACTTCTCTCCTGACTTATTTTGTTCACTCCTGTCACTATTCCCAGCATCATCCTTAGCAACAATCATCAGCCGTTTCATAACAGCCATATCGACATCGCCCTCCGGAGTGAGCGCTCCGATGACAACTCCTGCAGCCCCTTCCCTGAGGCACATCTGGATGTCACGGAGCATAATCTCTGCTTCCTCTTCCGTGAATACGAAATCTCCTGCACGGGGACGCACAAGCACATTAACAGGAATCGGAAGGGCCGAGCACCTTCTCACCAATTCAGGTGGCGGCGTCAGCCCTCCCGTATTCAATTCTACGCACAATTCTATCCTTCCGGCACCGTTTTCTACTGCTTCAAGTGCCTGTTCGAAAGAAGTGCAACAACGTTCCAATACCATAAATCATCAATCTCCACAAAAACGATGATCTTTACAGACTGTTCTTGAACTCAAGCCTTACGACCTTGTCAGGTCCGTCCACTGACTGCGGAACTTGCACTGTTATAACATCTTTCTTCCTTGTGAAAGAGACTTTTTCTCCGTTGGCGAGCAAAGTCGCCGACAT
The DNA here is from genome assembly GCA_051870155.1 of Candidatus Cryptobacteroides sp. GTDB lineage: Bacteria > Bacteroidota > Bacteroidia > Bacteroidales > UBA932 > Cryptobacteroides. Next base: position 2,279 of record JBJEBO010000063.1, on the reverse strand, counting down.
CAATTTGGATGCGCCAGGAAGGGTGATTTCCACAGAAGCCTCATCGCCGAGGATATGGAGATAGAGTACATTCCCGTTCACTGTTGAAACGCCCCATTCTTGTTCAGTTACAGGACCTGCATCTGTTCCATAGATGCTTTCTCCGTGAACCTCAAGCCATTTTCCTATTCCCCTGAGTCTATCCACTGCTTCTTCAGGTATGGTTCCGTCAGGACGAGGGCCCACATTGAGAAGGAGATTGGCTCCTTTCGCTGCTGTGCGGACGAGATATTCTATGAGTTCATCGGTTGACTTGTAATTATTGTCATTAAGGCGGTAGCCCCAACTTCCGTTCATAGTCTGGCAGGTTTCAAGAGGGAGTCTTGAGATTTCCTGGCCTGAGAGTCCGTATTCGTTGCAGCCTGGAATGTCCCTTTCGAAAATCTGCATATCTTCTCCCTCGAATGGGAGGAGATGGTGGTTGTTGCCCACGAGGCATCCTGGCTGGAGCCTGTGAATGAGGTCATATTGTTCCTTGAGATTCCAGATTTCAGGTTGTTCTTCACGAGGCCTTGCATCCATATCCCACACACCGTCAAACCAGATGGCACCGATTGGACCATAGTTCGTGAGCAGTTCAGTGAGCTGGGCATTAAGGAACTGGAGATAATGTTGCCAATCGCCATCCTTGCCGTCCGGGCGGCCTGTTCCGTGTCCAGTCCGTCCACGAGGCCAATAGTCGGTGCGTCCCCAATCGAGGTGCGAATAATAGAGATGGAAATCGATTCCGTTCTCGCCCAGAGCCTTGGCAAGTTCTCCAACGACATCTCGTCCGAAAGGAGTGGCGTCAACGACATTATAGTTGCTTGCGTCGGATTTGAACATCGAGAAGCCGTCGTGGTGACGGGATGTGAATGTCACATATTTAGCACCTGCCTCCTTGAAGATGCTTGCCCATTCGGCAGCATCGAAACGAGATGGATAGAAACCTCCCGCAAGACGGGCATATTCCTGGTAATCAAGATTTTCCACCTGCATCACCCATTCTCCCCTCGCCATCATCGAATAAATGCCCCAATGGATGAACACTCCAAAACGGGAATCGTTAAAATGTTCTTTTGCCTCAGCCAGGTCCTTGCTGGCAGTTTGTCCGAATGCAGCCAATGGCATAAGCATAGCCATCAGCGCCGCCACCAAAATTGTCCGTTTCATAAGAATTTATATATATAAGTTAAAGCGACGACAATCTGCGTCTTCTGCTCTTGACGAGCGACCAGACCGCCCAACATCCGGTAAGCACGAGCGACATCGGCACACCCACCGTAAGCAATTCATTCAAAAATATTTTCACACCTCCCACTTCTGTAAAGGCAGTGAAGAACGGGAATCTCCAAGTAAGTTCGCCATTGATTATATGGTCAACGATAAGCATCACGGTACCGCCCCAAAGCATCTTCTCAAGTGCCGGAATATTGTGTTTCAAAGCTCCAGATGCAGGATCTGAAATCATCTTCTCATTGCTGCGGCGATATGCACTTGTCGCAATCGCCTGAACCATTGGTACTAAAAAACAAGCCATCTTATTCTGTCATTAAAAAGGAATTAATTTCCAACTTCTATTTCTTTTATTTCCACCTCATTCCCCCTCAGCAGCCAAGTGTTCTCTCCGCCGCAATAAGGACATTTTTTCGCATAGGTGACGGTGGAATACTCACCCTTGCAATCTTCGCAGAAAGTAACGGCCGGAATGGTGCAGATTTCAAGCTCACACCCCGTCATCATTTCTTCCTTCTCAACCGCCCATTTCCAGCAGTCCTCAAGATAGTAAGGCACGACGGTGGAGACCTCTCCAATATTCATTACGACCTTGGATATATGCCCTCCGCCGTTCTCCTGTGCCACTTTCTTGACTTCCCTGATTATATGGAAAACTATCCCGAGTTCGTGCATCAGTCTTTCTTCTTTACCAAAATCTTCATTCCTCGTTTGATAACATAAGGCAGCAAAGCGCCCACCTTATCCTCCGCCTTCACCATCTTGCTGCATTCAGGCAAGTCGCGGTAGAGATGAATCGCATCGAAACCGCATTTCGTGGTGCAGAGTCCGCAGCCGATACACTTGTTCGGATCCACAACTGAGGCACCGCAAGAAAGGCATCGTGATGTTTCTTTCCTCACTTGCTCCTCGGTGAATGTGAGATGATAGTCGGTGAACGGTTTCAGACCGTCAACAGTTCCCTCCAGCTGACGAGACGAATTGTCGTATGATTCCACAAGGATGTTGCTCTTGTCCAACTCAAT
>JBJEBO010000062.1:0-4232 GCA_051870155.1 Candidatus Cryptobacteroides sp. | reverse complement strand
CTCAAAAATGCTTATTAGGAAATTTGGCTTATGTAAGTTTGCCTCTGGTATTCTGTGGGTAATGAAATATGTGTTCGGGATGTCTTTGAAGCAGTTGGATGTAATTTGCTCGTCACTTGGCCTCGAAGTAAATGAGCAGGAGGGCATATTCTTGCTGAATGAAATTATGCAGAATGGCAACTTTGGACACTACGACAGTCGCATTAAAAAATTAACATCCGGCAAGTTGCAATTCCTATGGTCAAATATTCAGCATAATTGGCATTTAGTGACACACTATCCTTCTGAGTCATTTTGGGCTCCTATGTGGTTGATGTATCATTTCTTCTGGAAGAGATGTATCAAAAAGTGATAATAATATATGCAATTAACTTTTAAATGGATTTTCGACAGGACCGTGGCTTTCCTCGGTCTTCTTTTTTTGTGGCCGGTGATTCTTGTTACGGCGGTTTTGGTGAAGATTAAGATGCCTGGGGGACCCGCTTTTTTCGTACAGAAACGTGTTGGAAAGGGTGGGAAACTCTTCAATTGTCATAAATTCCGTTCAATGACGGTCAAACATAGTGGCTCAACTGTTAGTGTGGCTGGTGATAGCCGTATTACCCCGTTTGGAGCTAAACTTCGTCATTATAAGATTGATGAACTGCCGGGGTTGTGGGATGTCTTGATAGGAAATATGAGTTTTGTGGGGCCAAGGCCTGATGTTCCGGGATATGCGGATAAATTGGTTGGAGATGACCGGGATGTATTGAAGTTACGTCCGGGGATTACGGGTCCAGCGACATTGAAGTATCGGATTGAGGATGAGATGATTGCCGGTTTTGTGAAAGATATCAAGGCAGGAAAGAATGAGCAGGTGAAGGCTTTTGATGATGTCCCTGATTTCGCATCAATGACAGATCAGGAAATAGCTGTCTGGTATAATGATAACATAATCTATCCGGACAAAGTCCGCCTTAATTGCTACTACTATCGGCACTATTCGTTTATTAAGGATATTCAGATGATTTTTGCAACGGTATTAGGCAGGAAGATAATGTATGCAGGGGAAATCATATAGTGAATGATTCGTCGCATTCAAACTTGCATATCTGAAAATATTTGATATTTTTGCAAAGTAAATTTTGAGTTTATGAGGAAAGAGAATAAAAATAGTGTGGCATTTACAACTCAAGATGCTAAGGATGTTTTGAGGAAGGTTGGTAATCGTCGCCACAGTCCCATATTTTTCCATAAATGAAAGGCTTTAATTTCGCGCCCAATCAAAAAACAGCGCAGAAATGGAAAATAAAGAATCACGGCGAAAGCCGATGTTTGCCAACGTGTTGGTGTCTCCGCCGGCAATGCCTTCAGAGGATAATCCTGGTAAGAGCCGTCATCCCCAGTATTTGAAACTTGTTTATCCGAATGGTGTAACCCTGATACTTCCCGGTTCTATATGCCCGGAACAGTTGGTGGAGTATGTAAAAGCCTTCCGCCCATGAGCAGGAGGATGGTATGCCAGTTGGGCGGCAGTTTGCGATATCATATGTGTACTCATCCGGTAGATATGCGTGAATCACTGTATTTAATTTACATAAAATAAGATTTTATGTAAATTTGCATATTAATGAGTTGTTGAAATGAACGAGTTATCAAACGAAACAGCCTCATTGTTTGAGAGGCTTAAGCACATAAATGAAAATGGTGTTGAGTTCTGGTCCGCCCGTGAGATTTACCCATACCTTGGTTATACGCAGTGGCGTAATTTTGTATCCATTGTCGATAAAGCAAAAGAGGCTTGTGGAAACGCCACAGGCGACATTGATGCCCATTTTGTTGATGTCAGCAAAATGGTAAAGGCTGGGGTTGCACCTAAGGAAATAGATGATGTGTTGTTGACACGCTATGCTTGTTACCTTGTCGCTCAAAATGGTGACCCGCGAAAGGATGAGATTGCTCAAGCTCAGACATACTTCGCAATACAAACTCGTTATGCTGAGATTCAGCAGATGAAGGCATATCAGTCTTTGACGACTGAAGAGGAAAAACGTTTGTTTTTACGAGAGCAATTAAGATTACATAATTCACAACTTGCTGATGCAGCTCACGATGCAGGTGTGATAACCACTCTTGATTACGCCATTTTCCAAAATTTCGGGTACAAGGGTCTTTATGGTGGACTAGATGCACAAGGTATTGCGAAAAGAAAAGGCTTAAAGAAGGGGCAGAAGATATTGGACCATATGGGTAGCACCGAACTTGCGGCAAATCTGTTCCGGGCGACACAGGCCGAAGAGAAACTTAAAAAAGATCAGGTTAAGGGTAAGGCACGTGCCAATCAAGTTCATATGGAGGTAGGTAAAAAAGTTCGTAAGGCCATTGAGGATATTGGAGGTACGATGCCTGAAGACCTTCCGACGGCCGAGAGCATCAAGGCTGTGGAATCTAAGCGTCAAAAGCTTTTGAAGGAAGAACAAAAGCATCTGCAGTCTGGCTCAACAGAGGAGTAACAAATGTGCCTTCCAGATGGATGTATGCCATTTTGCTGATGTCAGCAAAATGGTGCATGGCAGCAAACATCGCCATAACCACATATTTATAAATGAAAGAATATAATATCGTGCTCAATCCAAAACAACGCAGTGGACACCATATTATCTCAACCTTCCAAAGGTTGATAGACAATAATTTATATTATTAAGATCCCTTTTTAGTCACATATATCAGAATTTGAAAGCAGGGCATTTGTTCACAGGAATAAATGCTCTGTTGGCGTTATATTTATTCGAAGTAATCCACACGTATTAAATAATTATAAATCATATATTTATGTCAGAAAGAAAAACAATCTACCTCTGTCTCGCCCATATGAGCGAGGAGGGTTGGGAGCAGAAATATGTCAAAGAGGCTTTTGACACAAACTGGGTGGTTCCGATGGGACCTAATGTGAATGCATTTGAGAAGGATTTGGCGGCGTTTGCCAATTCCAAAACTGACGGGACTGAGCCGCTTGATCGTCGCGTGGTCTGCCTCTCTGCTGGTACTGCAGCGGTACACCTTGCGCTTTTGGCGTGTGGGGTGGGGCCTGGAGATGAGGTTTGCGTGCAAAGTTTCACGTTCTGTGCATCGTCTCATCCGATTACCTACCTTGGTGCCAAACCTGTTTTCATAGGGTCGGAAGGGGAGACTTGGAATATGGATCCAGCACTTTTGGAGAAGGCGATTCTCGACCGCAAAGCAGTTACAGGCAAGTATCCGAAGGCTATAGTTCCGGTGGCGCTCTATGGTATGCCTTATAAAATTGACGAGATTATGGCGATTGCCGACAAATATGGCATTCCTGTCGTTGAGGATGCAGCAGAGGGTATGGGCTCGCGTTTTAACGGGCAGGTGCTCGGAACCTTTGGCAAATATGGAGTGCTCTCTTTCAATGGTAATAAGATGATTACCACATCAGGTGGTGGTGCTTTGATTTGCCGCAATGATGAGGATGCCAACAACATAATGTGGTATGCTACACAGGCTCGTGACGCATATCCTTATTATCAGCATACTGCCATCGGCTATAACTACCGTATGTCCAATGTCTGCGCAGGTATCGGACGTGGACAAATGACAGTCCTTAATGATCATATCGCTCATCATCAGCACGTTCAGGCTCTTTATGAGGAACTCCTTGCAGATGTTCATGGTGTACATATTCATAAACAGCCTTCCGATTCCCGTTATGATTCCAATTTCTGGCTTTGCGCTGCTACCATTGATGCCGATGTTCATATTCAGGGGCAGGAGAATGCGTATAGGGAGGTCATAAAAACCGCTGTCGGCGGAGCAGCAGGAGTCATCCACGCTGTTGACTGTGCCACTACAGATTGCCAACCCAATGAGAATGTTGAGGCGCTTCGGGTGTTTATGTTGGGTAAGAAGATCGAGTGCAGACCGGTTTGGAAACCGATGCACAAACAGCCTGTATATGAAGGCTGCGCAGTTTATACCAATGGCGTAGAGGAAGCTCTTTTCAAGGTCGGCTTCTGCCTCCCTGCCGGCCCTTACGTTTCAGATGATGATGTCCGCTACATAGTGGATTGCATCAAAGAAGCATTTGTAAAATAATTATGAAACGCTTGCTTTCAGCCATCTGGCAATTCTGCAAATTCCTCTTTTGGCCACAAAGGACGGACAAGAGTCGGAACTTGTAATTACGGAAATATTTTATAAACAACCTGACGGAGCCTTCGCGGCTCCGTTTT
>JBJEBO010000061.1:0-4237 GCA_051870155.1 Candidatus Cryptobacteroides sp. | reverse complement strand
ATGCTTTTGGTCCCGGAGTAACTCATTGTATATACATTCGATGCAAATCGAACCTCATTCCCCGTGTTTCCCATTATATTGAAATTCTTTTTCTCCTTTTGTTTTAAATTCTCATAGGCAAAGAAAGCAGAATGAGGATGATCAGTTTCTTTCTTAGGTGGTGTAAGCATATAATTCAATATGGAATATAAATTAATGTGACAGGAAAAATTATCCACCTTTTTCTTATACCCGAATACAGTTGATGCACCGTTATCTCTGAAAGCGCTGGCCATTCCATATTCTTCATACGGCATGCTTTCACAATTATTCAGGAATACTATACTGTTGTTTATCTGGGTTAGATTCTCCTTCAGATAATCACATGGGATATTCAAACGGTAAGACATACGTGTTTTTTTCCCACTTCCTATTTTTTCTTCATAGAAAACAAGAGATCGAATTCTGTTAAAATCTTTCTCATGTTTCTTTTCATACCACCAGTCGCACAAGGTTTCACAATCGTCTTCATTATATACGGTTTGTATTATTTTCCCTCCTTGTCCGTGGGTAGCAATTACTATGACTGATGGTGTCCAGTAAACTGTCCTATTATTAAAAGGGACTGAATATAAACGACCTATGTTGCGTAAACTATTTAGGGTACATTCTTCGTTCTTGTATATTTCCTTATGCTTATAATATATGTTCTTCATTTTCATAAAATCATCAACGAATAGTTCGTCGCTGATACCTTCATTTTTGAACGGCTCCCAGAGCACGAAGAATAGCTTGTTGAACAGAGCCTTATCCGAAGTACTTGAAGCTTTAGTTTCCGGACCGGAAGGTGTGGATGAGCTTCCTCCTGTCAGTTCAGGAATGTCTTGAAGGAAGTCTTGTGTAAATAAGGAGTCCGGATATGATGAGACATTCCCGTCAATCGCCGTAGGATATTCTATGCTTGATTCCTGACCGTCAGGGAAGGTGACAACAATGCAACTGTCTCCCTCCATTTCGATATTGCTGACATATTCTTCAGAAGCCAGCCATTCTTTGACAGCCGTCATAACAGCGTTTTTGTCCGAATAGTCGGAATTGAATTCTGTCTCAAGATAGGACTCCAGATCATTGAAAATCCCATCTATCTTTTCACATATTTCCTCAACCGACAAATCATTTCCCTTCCCGTTTTCCTTCTCCCCGAAAAGTCCCGAGCATCCTGCAAATGCAAGGATGCACATCATTGCGGCTATTATATTCTTCTTCATAGTGTTGCGTTGTTAAAACAATTCACATTTGACGGCGAAGACGACGGCTTCCATTATGGTGTTCACGCCGAGTTTGTTTTTGATGCGCTCTTTGTAGGATTCGACGGTGGTCATATTGATTTCCAAGATTTTGGAAATATCCTTGACCGAAAGGCCGGAGGCAAGCATCTTGAGAATCTCCAATTCTCTGGCACTCAATTCGTAAGGCTTCGCCTTGAGGATGTTGTCATTGTTGCCGAAGCCTTTCACAAGGAGGTCACACGAGATGGTCTCCCCGAAATAGACTCCGTCGCCCTGCCTGACGGTGCGTATGGTATTGATGATTTCAGTAGCGGATGAATCCTTCGCGAGATATGCCCTCACACGGTTCTGGACTGCCTTTATGATGTAGCGGATTTCCTTGTAATGGGAAAGGATGATGATTTTTATTTCCGGATGTTCTGAGTTCAGCCTTCCGAGCAGTTCCAGACCGTCACCGTCCTGTTCCATACAGATGTCGAGCAGGATGACGTCCGGTTTCGCACCCTCGTCCAAAAGCCTGAAAATATCCTCGCAGCAGGATGCCTCGGCATCCACGACGATTCCTTCCTCGAATTGCAGGATGGATTTCACACCCTCCCTGAAAATTTCGGAATCATCTGCCAAAATGAGGTGTATATCTTTAATTTTTGTCATTTACGATATGGTTAGAAAAATAGAATAAGGTTATTCATTATCGTATGCAAAATTAACTATATGCAAAATTAGGCCTGTGGTGAATTTTGGTAATTTAAAATGTAAAATCTACCACATCAAGGGTGGTTTGGATAAGTTCCCATAAATGAGTTGATTATGTGGTGAATTTAGTATTTGTATTTGAAATTAACAAGCAAAGCGCAGCTAAATTCGGTGATTTGCGACTAATTTGTTCGGTAAGTTGAGGCGATTTCGTTCGGTGAAATATAGATTATACTACCATAAACTCGTCGCCTATTCCAAACAAGCGGTAATCAGACGACCTACCCAGTCCGAAAATCTCGGACATTTAGAGGGCATTTCATTGATACCGACTTCAAGAGCAATCAGATTTCCATCCAAGACTTTATCATATTTTGTGTAAATGGCCAATAATCTCTTAGAAGGAGCTGTCTCGGGTGCTGAATTTATTTCCTCGGGATTATCGAATGAATCCACAATTGCTTTCGTCTTCGCTGATAGCTTCTCTTCCCAAAGATATTCAAATCCATTATTATTTGAGAATAGCAATGCTTCAAATTCGTGCAATTGGATATATGGGATAAAACGCCTGTCTGCTATCGAATTATCCAATTCCTGTTGCAGAGATTCCACCTTCTGCAAATCATCACCAGAACGCATCGCCCCGTCATAACCTGGCATATTATTCGGAATACGGAAAAAATCCACGAAACTGGTAACCACAATATCTCTGTCATTAGGATTACTCAATAATCCTTTTATCGTATTATAAAGGTGATGATAATTAACCAATCCACCTCGCCCTATCTTACTAGTATGAATCAAGATGGGTGTAATGATGAAAACGCCTTTACTCCTTAAATATGGTGCCAAAACCTCATTTACAAAACTTTGTTCAGTCTGACCCTCAACGACTATATTCAACCTCTTCATCACAACTGTCCTCCTATAAGATTTGTCTCCCACATATCACTGATAGAGTAATTATATTCATCCATCCATACGGATAAGTCTGCCGAATTCAAACGTTTGAAAACGGTCTGCTCATCTTCCCTGTCCACTACGATGATATTCTCCGGTTCGAAGCAGTTTACTAAATTAGTTGATTGAGTAGACAGTATTATCTGACTGCTCTTGGAAGCCCTTTTTATCAATGCCGCCAACTTATTGATTGCAGCAGGATGAAGCCCCAATTCAGGTTCATCGATAATAATGACTTCAGGAAGTTTTGACTGAAGTAGAAGCGTTGCCAAAGCAATAAAGCGAATTGTCCCGTCCGAAAAACTATAACCATTCAGATACATGTCGGAATTTACCTCCTCCCACTCCAAAGATATCTTAGATGGGGTTACAGGATTCGGTCTCAGATTAAACCGCTTGAAGTAAGGGGCTATTGAGTGTATCGTACCTTCAATCAATCTGAAAGACTTCTCATCAGTCTGCTGGAGCATATAGAGATAAGCCGCCAGATTTGATCCATTATCACGTAGGAATGAGTTGTCATTGATTTCACACTGCCCTCGCATTGGGGATGACGAACTTGTGTCATGGAAATGATATACTGTAAAACTGCTGAGATATGCTTTCAAATAGGTTGCACGCCATTGTTTTTGGGTAACCAAAGCAGATTCCTCAACACCTGAATCCCAGAAAGTCTGATGCCATTTTCTATAATAATCTTTATTCCTATCCTGATGGTTATTGAAATAATCGCCCGTATTCTCAATATATCCCTTATTTGACTGAGCAGGCTTCAAAGTAAAAAAGAACGCATTGGTATTCTTAAAATCCATCAAACCATATATCTCTTTCGAAATCTTACGACCCCTATAAAGAAGGTTGTCAATTCCTCCTTTCTCTAAGGTATAACTACCGAAATGCTGTTCGAAAATAGCCTTGACCATCTCAAAGAATGAGATGAAATTACTCTTTCCCACACCGTTCGAACCAATCAGAATATTCAGATTGGTCAACGGCAATTCCAAGCCCCTGATCGACTTGAAATTCTTTATGATAACATTCTCTATCATTGTCAATAAATTACTATTGGCAAATATAACCAATAATTCTAATAACACACAGATTCAAATGATCTTATCTTGGTAGTTGCAATTTCTTAGCCCAAATTTGGGCGTACAGGGAATTTTAGGCCACCACATCAAGGGTGAAAGAAAATGTGCTGCCTTTGCCTGGGGTGCTCTCGACGGTGATTTCCTCATCCATTTTCTTAAGAAACTCAGAGACCGTAATCAATCCCAGTCCGCTGCCCCTCTCCCCGTCTGTACCTTTGACTG
>JBJEBO010000060.1:0-4242 GCA_051870155.1 Candidatus Cryptobacteroides sp. | reverse complement strand
TTTTGCCTTTTCTTGGTTCCAGATGCATTTGACCATACAAGGGCGTGGTTTGCATCATCACCGTTTGAGACTGTGATTGTGTATGAAGACAGTTCATTGAGGAAGGCATCTGAAGGATTGAAGGAGATTTTCACGTTCTGGATTGATGCCTTTACAGAAACTGGGGTTACCGCTCCGGCTTTCACCTCAAATGACTGAGTACCACCGAATACAGGGTTGTCGAAAGCAGCAGGAACATCATTTCCTGATGAAACTGTAACGTTATAGGTGGCTGCACTGAGTTCCAGAGATGCCGGCATCTGGTCGAACCTCTCGAATGTTTGACTCCATCCGTCGGACGGACGATTGATTGTCACTTTGAAGGCATTCACGTCGGTAGTGCTCTCCGCCTTTGTCTGCCATTCTTCTCCGTAGCTGAGGTCAAGGGTTACCTTGCCAATGCCTGACGGAGCAATCACTTTCTCATTGCAGCCTATCAATATAAGGGCTGCTCCAAATATTGTAGTTAAAATCTTTTTCATCTTTCAGATTGGTTTTAATATACGAGGTTTATATCGTCCACTCTCAAAACGGAGCTTATTTTCACAACTTCCCTTGTCCTTCCGGCTACTTCAACTGTACCACCACCGGTATCACATTTGTGACTGCCGGATGTCGATGCCGTGAATTTCATTTTTATTGTCGCTGCCTTTTTGTTGGTAACGCTGTAGTTCAGAACGACTGTCCCGAGTTGCCAGGTTGAAGCTGACGATGAAGATGAAAGTTCTCCGGTAGCGATGACAGTACCGTCGGCAGCGAGGACTGAAGCCTCTGCCTTCCAGGAGTCGGTGCCATAAGGGGCGTATTCATAATAGAATTGGACTGATGCAGGACGGGATTCGAATGAATGACCTTCGGATGCGATGTTTCCGCTGTCATCTGCCAAACCTATCCACATTTGACCAACGTACCAAGTTCCATTTGTATCCCATTTACTATTTGCATTTCCTATGTTGACAACCATCATCTGGGCTGATTTTGCTCCGGAGTGATAATTGGATGACCAGCATACATTAGGGAAACATTTGAAGTTAGTGTACAATGGAGTGCTTGGGTCCTTCATAGAACTTACGCTGTTTGAAGCCCACCATCCGGATGTGCTGCTTTCTTCTGGCTTGTACCAATCCATCGGGCTGCTTTCACTTGCGTTGCCGTGGCTGAAACTGAAAGGAACACTTGTCCATTCCTCAAATCCCGCATTGCCCAACTGGGATGCAGCCTCGGTCGTAATATAATATGGATCGCTGATTACAACACCATTCCTTTTGGCGCGGAGGACATATTGCCTTCCAGGCATAAGACCGCTGACGGTCCCGAAGGATGTGCCTGTAGCTGAACCTGCTTCATACCAGGAGAGGGCGTCGGCGCTGTATTGGAGGGTGATCCCATCGCTGCTTCCGCTTGTAACAGTAACCTGAGGCGATACGACCTTTGAAGCCCAAATGTCATAATCGTTTACAAAGAGGCTGGCGGATGGAGCCACTTTCACATTTGCCACTTTTGTCGCTGTCTTATCGAAAGAGTCTTTAACAGTGAGGCTTACAGATGCGCTGACTGTCCCGGCTCCATTGTAGTCGCTGCAAGTTGAGAGCATTTTGACCAATCCTGCGCAATCTATCGCACCGAGGCTGCCCTGAATTATAGGGATTATTCCGATTGATTCGAGAGCCTGGAGCTCCGACTCGGAAATATTGGCGAGTTCGACCGTTATCGGCGATGAAGGGAGGTAGGCCGATGTTATGGAAAGTTGTGCGGAGGTAATGTCGCTTGAGCAGAAGATGCTCATTGACACCATTCCCGGATCTGTGACAGGGACTCCTGCGTTCAGTGTATATGCTCCTTCAGCATCGAAACCGGTGAGGTTAATCTTAGGGGCATCAGTGGCAGCGGCAGAACTGTCTATTTCATAAGACTTTTCAACAGTATCAACAGAGTTGTCTATCTTGATGGTCAGACTGAGCTTGCCCTCCATAAGCCCTGTGTCAACATTGAAAGTGACGAAATCCCTCGGAGAAAAATTCTGGGCGGAATGGGTATATTTCTTGTATCCTTCCGCAGTCTTGGCATAAACCTCGAAAATGAGATTTCCTCCAGGGATGAATCCTGCTCGGGTCTCTGTCTTGATGAATTTGAGTTGCTTGTCGTAAGATGCGTGGCGGACGATTGCATAATAGTCGTCGTATTGAGAAGTGATTCCGCTTCCGAAAATGACTTTGACTTTGACATTGCCCAAATAAGCAACTGCGCTGACATTCTCCCTTGTCTGAGGATGCACTTCAAAAGGCTTGTCCGCAATGTAGAATGCGTGGCTGAAGCCCACGCCCAAAGAATCGCCATATTTGGCGAGCAAACGATAATTGCCGCTGTTGAGAGAAACCGGTCCCGTGATTTCAGAATACTTCGGGCTGTAGAACAACCTTTTGGCGTCTGAGTTGAAGATTTCTACAGAGAAATCGCCTACGGGGATCTCAGAGTCGGCTCCGGCTTTTGTTCCGGTCTGATTGTCAAGGTCGTCGGAAGAGAGGTTGATTACCACTTCTCCCATTTCGTCCTGATTATCCGTGTTTCCGGGATTAATCAGATCTACATTACAACCGCACAATAAGACACCCAGAAGGACCGGAATGAATCTTATTTGTCTCATTCTTTATAAATTGGTTAAGAAATCAGTCTGCAAAAATACAAAAATTGTATATAAAAGCAAATTATTTTGTAGCCTCCCGGAATCAGTTGGCTGATGCCGGATGCACTTTCCTTGCTGAAAATCTATAGGAGAAAGTAATTCCGAGACGTGTGAGACCTACATAATGCTTGGTCTCTTCTCCTGTATAATACCATTGATCGTCCGGACCGTTCTGCTCTGCGGTGTAGTGATTGTACATTCCATAGCCAAGCCCGATGGTGAATTCTACGCCCCAATGGTTCTTCCTGTCCATAGGGAGGGAATATCCATAGTCAAGTCCCACGCACCAAGCCGGTTTGTCATTTGAAACATTCTGGTAAAGAACGGTTGGATTTGTCTTGAGCGTGTACCAGTAAACATTTGCGTGGAGTCCGAGATAGCTTCCTTTTGCAAGAGGCTGACCGAACCAATATCTGAATTCAGGCGAGAACCCGTAAATTTTCGTATGTGGGTCAGGATAAATATAGTTCGTCTGGGTATATGTCCCTGCAAGACTGAGAGTTAGATGTCTTGTCATCTGAAATTCGAAGCCGATGTTCCACAATGCTATAGCATCTGTAAGAAGGTTGGTCTTGAATGCGAGCATCCAAGGAGTGTCGTAATAATGAGGCGTTCTGACCTGTTTGGTCGATACGGATTCCTTTTTGGTTGAAGTCTTTTTCTTAGAGCTGTTTTCACCATAAGACTCCTTCCAGGTTGGATCCGGTGCTGAAAACTCCGAGCTGAAATCCGGGGACACATTCTGGTCAGCCTTACTTATATATATAGTGTCACGCACATATATGGTGTCCACCTTCTCTTCCATTACCGGGACATACTGCTTTTCTGCGAGCACGGTAAAGCGGATTCCGCGCATTTTAGGAAAAAACTCGTTGATGAGCCTTCTCCAGATTCTTCCACCGTCAAGGTTCATAAGGGCTCGTTTGCGTTCTCCCCAGGTCTTGTTGCGGATTATCCAAATCACCTCTTCCTTGAAATTAAGGTCGGATTTTGCTACGAGTTCACAGAGATGGTCCCAGTCTTCGATTCTGTTCACTGGCCGGATATATCTGTCAGACAGTCCGGATGAAGCCTTGAACCAGTTAGTTGCCGACTTTACCCTCGCAGCTCCAAGTTTTTCATTGTCTCCGAAAAGACCGTCCGGAGAGGTGCATCCGCAAATTACTACTCCTATGAGCCTCAGTTGCGGGTCTGCCGTAATCCTGCGGACTTCCGCTGCCGCTTCGTCAAGTGCCGGATAGGAACTCATTGAAGGGTAGCTCTGTGGCATAAGAATCATCGACATATAGTCTTCAGAGAAAATCACATCTGAATGGAAATCGCTTTCCGTAGCCGTTCTTGCATATTTGTAGCCCTCAATTTTGTGGTCGTCCGCCAGGGCAGAAGAAATCGTGCAAAATGCGGTGAGTGCGATGGTTGCGCAAATCAATCTGGCGCAAAAGATGTTTCGTGTCATAGTTGGAATCTTATTCTGGCATTAGCGTCGCTACAATTCAGACGGAATGCCGCATTTCAAGGGG
>JBJEBO010000059.1:0-4245 GCA_051870155.1 Candidatus Cryptobacteroides sp. | reverse complement strand
AACGAAATATGGAGTTTGGATGTAAACGTAAGCCGATGCATTCTCGATTACCCAGGATGCGCCCATATTCAGAATCGGCCAAGGGAGGTCGGGCTCATCCGGTACTACCTGAATCAATTTATTTTTGCCTGTATCGTGGCTGTTATCCGGAAACAGTTTGATAAAATCCTCTTTTATCATACCTCCGGAAGTAATGAAGGTGTTGAGGAAACTGAATTGGAGACCGGCTACAGCGGGTCCCGTTATCCTCATATGCGTATCCCTCCAACGAAGGAAATAATTGTCACCGATGTTCATTCCTCCCATATATCCCACCTTGCCGTCGATTACGACTATCTTCCTGTGGTTGCGGTAGTTGAGAACTGCGCTGATTTTCCAAAGCGACATTTTCAGATCGGTGAATTTCACCACTTCCACCCCGGCCTTCTTCATCTCGTTGAAATACATCGGAGCTATATCGATGTTGGCGATATTCTCGTGGATAAATCTTACTTTCACTCCCTCACGGGCCTTTTTCATCAGCATCTGCTTCACCCTCTTGCTGCCGTCATCATTGCGGAAATGGAAATACTCCATATGGATGTGGTCCTTCGCATTATCCAGGTCTTCAAGGAGGGCTTCCAACTTTCTCTGTCCTGAGGTGATGATTTCAACATCGTTCCCGTCATAAACAGGTGTGCCGGAACTGTTGGAAAGCATCTTAGATAGGCCTTTGTACCTTTCATCAAGTTGCTCGGACGCTTCAGTGTTGAACACTCTGTCCATCACCTCCTTGTTGGCGGAGGCGTTGAAAGTCTCGATGAATTTCTTATGCTCTTGGATATAATGTTTGGGAGAACGCATTTCCAGACCGAAGATGATGTACAGGATGATTCCTACGATAGGAATGACGGCAATAATGGCAATCCAGGCAACCTTCTTTTCGGAACTGCTGTTGCTGTTGAGGATAACCAGAATCGTTCCGCAGATTACCAGGACATTTACTACGGCAAAAAATGCTTCCCAGAAATTCATAATTTATACCAATTGTGAAATCAGCGTAGCTGAGGTGCAGGAAAGAACCTTCACTTCCACATAATCACCGATCTTGTGTCCGGGAGCGGCGAAAACGCACACTTTGTTGGAACTGGTCCTTCCGACGAATTCAGTCTCGGAACGCTTTGACTGTCCCTCTATCAGGACTTTGAATGTGCGCCCGATCTCAGCCTCATTGCTCTTGAGGCTCAGAGAGTTTTGGAGGGCTATTATCTCATTTAGCCTTTCCGTCTTGATAGCTGGAGGCACATCGTCAGGATAATTTCTTGCGGCAAGGGTGCCCGGACGCTCTGAATATTGGAACATAAAGGCGGAGTCGAAGCCGACTTCCTCCATCAGGCTGAGCGTGTCCTTGTGATCCTGCTCCGTCTCCGAACAGAATCCCGCTATTATATCCGTCGATATTCCGCATCCGGGAATCACTGAACGTATTTTTGCCACTCGTTCAAGATACCATTCGCGGGTGTATTTGCGTCTCATCTTCTCAAGCATAATGTTGCTTCCTGACTGTACTGGAAGATGGATGTGTTTGCATATATTCTCATAAAGTGCCATCGTGTAGATGACCTCGTCGCTTATGTCTTTAGGATGCGAGGTGGAAAATCTCACCCTCAACTCAGGGCTGATGCAGGCAACCATTTCGAGCAATCTTGCGAAATTGATGTCCCTGTCAGCCGACTCGGGGTCTTTCCAACAGTATGAATCCACATTCTGCCCAAGAAGACAAACTTCCTTGTAGCCTGCAGCGAACAATTCCTCCGCTTCCCTGACTATGGTTTTAGGGTCCCTGCTCCTTTCCGCTCCCCTGGTGTAAGGAACCACGCAATATGAACAAACGTTGTTGCATCCCCTCATTATGGAGATGTATGCCGAAACTCCATTCTTGTCCATCCTGACAGGGGAGATATCGGAGTAGGTCTCCTCGTGCGACAGGAGCACATTTATCTGTGGCGAATCTGGGGTTACGGCTTTAATGAGGTCGGGGAGAGTCCTGTATGAATCAGGACCTGCGACGATGTCCACGCTATGGCCGTCGAGCAGCTTGTCCTTGAGTCTTTCCGCCATACATCCGACGATTCCTATAATTACATTGTCGCGTCTGCGTTTCTGGAGGCGGAACTGCTCTATTCTTCCCCATATCCTCTGTTCTGCATTGTCCCTTATAGAGCAGGTGTTGGCAAGGATGACATTCGCTTCATCCATATTTTCCGTCCGTTCATATCCCGCCTTTTTCAAAATTGCCAATATAACTTCACTGTCATTGACATTCATCTGACAGCCGTATGTCTCTATGTAAACTTTTGATTTCCCCGAAAGAACAGGGGATTTTGCATTCCCTTCCATTATAATAGAACTTTCCATATAGATGCAAAGATAAATCTTTTTCAGCAAAAATGACTATATTTGCATAAATTTGAATGTTGACAAGATATGCAACCGATTAAGAAAATGATTGAATCCGGCCGCATCTTTGCGGTGGCGCTGCTGTTGGCGGCTGCATTGCTTTCCATTTCCGGATGCGTTGATTTCTCAAGGGTGAAAGTGGGGGACGTAGTAGTAACTCGCATAAATCCAAAGGGAATGAGAAGTATTGACCTTACATTAGAGGCAAAAGTTGACAATGGTTCACGGGAGTTCTCATTGTCTGAAATAGAAGGTATTGTATATTATGACGGAGCCCCCGTATGTTCATTCACTATGGATGACGTCACAGTTCTGCGCAAAACCTCAGATACATATTCTGTAAATGGAAATGTGACTCTTGGACAGGGAATGTCGATGTTGTCTCTCCTACCTTTGCTCCGATCATTTGATTCATCCGCCTGCAAGGCTGACATAAGCCTGAAGGTGAAGCCGAAGGGTACGGCAGGCAGGAAAATTACTCTCAAGGATGTTTCTTTAGAGAAGTTCCTTAATGAAAAGTCAATTGGAAAAAAGACTGAAAAATGGATATGAAACGTGTGCTTTTACTTTATACCGTCCTGATGCTCATACCTTTTGTGGTGAAGGCACAGGAAATTGAAATTCCGGAAGGTTATGTCGTTGTGGACAGCGTGGTCTATCGCCCTGCTGCTGCCGTGGATTCCACCCTTGTGGGAAAATCCGTTTTCGACGAAATGCCGTCGAAGTTCAAAGGGGATGCCGGCGATGTCAATGTACTACAGAATGATGCGTTGGCATCAGCAATGGCCGAACATTCCGTTTCCAACCGTTCGAAAGCCTTGACAGGCTACCGGGTGAGGATTTTTTTCGATAACAAACAGACCGCACGTGCGGAATCTGAGGCTTGTCTCAAACGTTTTGAGGAACAATGGCACGATTTTCCCGCATATCGCAGTTATGTGAATCCCTACTTCAAGGTGACTGTCGGTGATTTCAGGACGAGATCGGAGGCGATGCAACTGCTCCAGAAACTCAGGCCTTCATTTCCGGCAGCCTTCATCGTCAAGGAAACAATCAATTATCCTGTAGTGGACAAGAGCCGTCCATCGATAGCTGACACTGTCAGGATATTGAGACCTGCTGCCGGACAGCAGTTTTAGACTTATTTATAGGTATAATTATGGCAACGCTAAAGCAAGGATTGGAACTGAAGCAGACTCAGAAATTGTCTCCGCTTCAGATACAGACGATTAAACTGATTGAACTGCCTGTTCAGGAACTTGAACAAAGGATAAGGAAGGAACTGGAGGAAAATCCGGTTTTGGATGAGAATGTTGCCGGGGAAAGGGACGAACAGGAAGAAGGACCAAGGGAGGTGTCTTTGTCCGAATACAAGGATGATGACCCGACTCCGACTTATCTGAGGGGCATCAGTAATTACAACAAGAACGACGAGAGGCCTCAGTACAACACTTTTTCTGTAAAGGAGAGTTTTACCCAGAGTCTTATGGACCAGTTGGGATTCAGAAATCTCAACGAGCATCAATATCAGGTGGCTGCTTTCATTATAGGCAGTCTTGACGATGACGGCTATCTTCGCAGGGATATTGGCAGTCTTGTGGATGATATGGCATTCCGGGCCGGGATGGAGACCACTGAGGAAGAGGTGGAGGCGATGTTGAAGGTAATTCAGGAATTTGAGCCTTCAGGTGTGGGGGCGAGAGACTTAAGGGAATGTCTGCTGCTTCAGATAAAGAATTTACGCCAGACTCCGGATGTTGTGAATGCTACCATTATTCTGAGGGATTATTTTCAGGAGTTTACCAA
>JBJEBO010000058.1:0-4259 GCA_051870155.1 Candidatus Cryptobacteroides sp. | reverse complement strand
TTTTGTCATTAGCGTCGGAGCATTCTTCATTGCTGACGACCTTGTCCCGATTGCATACAACAAGATTTTCACCCTTAGGGATGACATCGGACGCACCAAGGAGGAAATCAAGATTCCTACCGGTACATTCTACAACGGTATCGAAGGCTATGTGCTTAGGGTCGAGGACAGGAATGATGAGACCGGAATGATGTACAAGGCAATGGTCTATGATCATTCCGCAGGCAAGAAAGGTAATGTGAGCCTTACAATTGCGGACTCTGCCCTGATGAAAATGTCCCAGGACAAGAGCTATCTGACCTTCACCCTGTTCAACGGAACAAATTACGAGGAAACCAACACAAGGAAATACAGGGACACGACACTCCAGCTCCAGAAGATTGACTTCAGAAGGCAGGATATGATAATACCCCTGAAGAACTATGCGTTCCAGAAGTCCAATGATGATCGTTTCAGCGACGAGGTGCGCACATTGGGTCTCAAAGAACTCACATATAGACAGGATTCAATCGGCACCCTCAACAGCAAAGAAAAGGACGGTCATCTACAGACTCTCGAAAAGAGCACAGCCCTCAAATACAACAGCCAGTTGGACACCGCATCGAAAAGGATTCCCTCCTCTAATTTCGATTATAGCAGAATCGAGGAGATTCCTATCGACAAACAAATCACTATGAGAGAGAAGGCGGTGGCGAGCGCAAACGAGATGATAGCGGACCTGACGACCTTTTCCAGGGAGTCATTCCACTACACATTTACCCTCAGGTGCATAGGCATAGAGATTTTCAACAAATTCGCCCTCGCCTTAGCCTGCTTCATTTTCTTCTTCATCGGTGCACCTTTGGGAGCCATCCTCAAGAAAGGAGGACTCGGAAGTTCAGCCATCATCTCAGTTATGTTTTTCGTATTATACTGGGTGATAGACATTTCCGGGAAAAAACTTGCGAGAGACGGAGCCGTTTCTCCTGAAATAGGAGTGTTCATATCTTCATTAGTTCTCCTTCCAATCGGTATTTTCCTTACTTACAAAGCAATTAATGATTCCTCACTTTTCAACATCGACAAAGTGAAGGAAATCCTGAGAAAAATCAGATACAAGATTATGGGACAGTTGAAAAAGACCAGAATAGTATATATGGGTACTCCGGAGTTCGCCGTGGGACCGCTTGATGCCCTGATTAAGAACGGACATAACATTGTGGGAGTAGTGACAGTGGCGGACAAGGCAAGCGGAAGAGGCCTGAAGGTGAATGAAAGTGCAGTGAAGAAATATGCGGTAGAGCACGGAATACCTATACTACAGCCGGTTTCACTCAAAGATCCGGAATTCCTCGAGCAATTGAAGGGGTGGAAGGCGGATATCTTCGTGGTTGTAGCATTCAGGATGCTTCCTAAGGTCGTATGGGAAATGCCTAAGATGGGAACGTTCAATCTCCACGCAGCCCTTCTGCCTCAATACAGGGGTGCAGCCCCTATCAACTGGGCCGTAATCAATGGTGACAATGTCACAGGAGTCACTACCTTTATGATAGATGAAGGCATAGACACCGGAAACATTATGATGAGGGAACAGTGCAAAATAGAAGAGACGGATACTGCCGGAGATGTCCACGACAAACTAATGGCAATCGGTTCCGAACTCGTTGTGGAAACAGTAGAGTCAATTATGGACAAGAATGTGGAACTCAGGCTACAGAAGAGTTTCATCCAGGGTGCGGAAGTGCTCAAGCCTGCGCCTAAGCTCACAAGGGAACTCTGCCACATCGATTGGAACGGCACGGTTAAAGAGATTTACAACCTCATCCGCGGTCTCAGCCCATATCCTGCAGCATACACCGAACTTGTGAAAGACGGCAAGACCACCCAGATGAAGATTTTCAAGACTGAGAAAGTCACAGGTAAGGTCTTTGAAAATATGCTTGCGGAATGCGGTGCCAAATATGAAGGTCCGGGCAGGATTCTCTCCGACGGCAAAACCTTCCTTGCCATTACCGCCGCTGACGGAGCAATTTCAGTGAAGGAACTTCAGATTGCAGGAAAGAAACGTATGGAAATCAATGACTTCCTCCTTGGCTTCAGGGAGCCTCAATCATATACCCTCACCCAAGGCACATCATCAGCATTTATTGGAAAACACAATAAGAAATAATGGTTAAGAATGTCGCTATAGTCTGCAACGGACTTTTCCCTAAAAAAGAATATCCGCGACACCTGATCAGAACAGCAGACTTCATCATCTGCTGCGACGGGGCATTAAACAGTTTTTTGCGCAACAGCAAGGCGATTTTCGGAAAAGAACGCAATCCGGACATCGTGATTGGGGATTTAGACTCCCTTCCGATTAATGTTGCTGCGCGTTATCAAGGAAAAATAATCAAGGTATCGGAACAGGAGACGAACGACCAGAGCAAAGCCGTAAGATACGTGATGGAAAATCTGCCTGACGTATCCTCAATCCATATTCTCGGAGCCACCGGCAAACGAGAAGATCACACTATAGGAAATCTTTCGCTGCTGATGGAGTATGCAAGGGAATATGACCTTGAATCAAGAGGCATCTACATCGATGCCGTCTCTGACTATTCCTCCGCTTTCGCGATTACCGATTCTACTGAAATCGGACTCGGCAAGGGCAGAAGGATTTCCATCTTCTGTCCTGACAATAGCCTGAAGATATGTTCCGAGGGACTTGAATGGCGCACTGACGATGTAGTTTTCGACAATTGGTGGAAGGCTACGCTCAACCGCACAACAGAAGATACGGTAAAGTTGGAATTCAGCCACAAGTCGTTAGCATTGATTTTAACAGATTAGCGGCTTTTTATTAGTTTTATTTAGGAATTTAGATAAAATAGTTATATTTTTGTACAAAACAAGGAAAAACAATTAACAGTCTTAAGACTATGGAACAGACAACTTATTTTCCTGCCGTCAAGGACATTGAGGCAGCATCGAACGTTCTCAGTGAAATTCTGCAGCCGACTGCCTTGACACAAAATGCCAACCTTTCGACCAGATACAATGCTGAAATCTATCTCAAGAGAGAAGACCTGCAAATGGTAAGGTCGTACAAGATAAGAGGAGCATACAACAAGATCCGCTCCCTCTCTCCAGAAATACTCAAATACGGAATCGTATGTGCCAGTGCAGGAAACCACGCCCAGGGAGTTGCCTTTTCTTGCAACAAACTCCAGATTATGGGTTCAATCTATATGCCTGTCACCACACCTCGTCAGAAGATTGAGCAGGTGCAGATGTTTGGAAAAGAATATGTGGACATCGTTCTGATTGGTGACACCTTCGACGCTGCCAACAGGGCTGCCATAGAATATGCAAGGAAGAGCGGAAAAACTTTCATTCCCCCTTTTGACGACCCTAAGATTATTGAAGGACAAGGCACCATCGGTCTTGAGCTCTGCAACCAGACAGACATTCATTTTGATTATATCTTTGTCCCGATAGGAGGAGGCGGACTTGCTTCCGGAGTCGGAGCCTATATCAAGCAAATGTGTCCTGATACCAAGATTATTGGCGTGGAGCCTGCCGGAGCCGCTTGTATGAAGGCTTCTATAGCAAACGGCTATGCCACTGAGCTTGATACAATTGACAAATTCGTTGACGGTGCGGCGGTCAAAAAAGCCGGGAAACTCACATTCGAAATCTGCCGTCAGGTTCTGGATGACATCATTACAGTCCCTGAGGGTGCGGTCTGCACAAGCATTATCGAATTGTACAACAAGAGCGCAATCGTGGTAGAGCCTGCCGGAGCACTTTCAGTTGCAGCACTCAGATTCTATGCAGACAAGATTGAAGGCAAAAAAGTTGCTTGCATTGTGAGCGGAAGCAACAACGATATCATAAGGATGGAGGAAATACGTGAGAAATCACTTGTTTACGAAGGATTGAAACATTATTTCATCGTGAACTTCCCTCAAAGGTCCGGAGCTGTGCTCTCATTTATCAGGGACATCATAGGTCCTACCGATGACCTTGTTTACATCCAGTACATCAAAAAGACAAACAAAGAGGAAGGGCCTGCACTCATCGGAATCGAGGTGAGAAGTCAGGATGACTTCAAGGCTTTGATGAAGCGTATGGAGGCAAACAATGTCAATTATGAGTACATCAACGAAAACAACAAATTATTTGAAATTTTGATTTAATATGAACATTGATTGGAGCAAACTGACGTTTTCATACACGAAGACGAACACTATTCTCAGAAGTGTATATAAGAATGGTGAATGGAGTGAAGTGGA
>JBJEBO010000057.1:0-4284 GCA_051870155.1 Candidatus Cryptobacteroides sp. | reverse complement strand
TTACCAAATAATTGTGAGGATTCCTTTACTTTCTTTATGAATAATTCAGGTTAAAAGTTCTGGCAGTTTTGATTCAGAAAATCGCCATCCCCCAGAAGGGCACTTACAGGGTTTTCCAGTAATAGGGTGTAAGATTGGGAATCTCCCTCCCTTACCCGTACCTTGGGATATATTATCAGGGTGATATATCCCAAGGTACGGATCGTACTTCCGGTAATGAGATTGAGCCTTTGCCGGGTCATTATCCGATAAAGACTTATAAAAGGTTGCAAGGCCTTTCTCAATCTTTTCTACATCATCCCCAAATAATAATACTAATCTGTCTACTTCAGCATAAATTTTGTCTAGACCTTGTTTCAATGTACGCCAATTATTATTCTTTACATTATTGTCATACGATATAGATAATGCCCTATTTTTACAATATATTAAGCAATACTCATGGTTTATTGCGACTTGGGCTGCCATAGATTTTCGTCCTTGTTCCCAAATAAGACTTGAAACAAAGTTTTCCTTACCAAAAACTTCATCACATATTTTCCGAAGATTCTCCACCTCATTATCATCAATAGAAATAAATATAACCCCATCTTCAGTAAGCAAATCCCGGGCAACCTTGAGGCGTGGATACATCATATTGAGCCAGTCAGTATGGAAACGGCCATTGCTTTCGGTATTGCGTTGCATAGGGTCAATAGTCTGGTTGCCGTCCTCGTCGAACAAGCCACTCGACTGCTCAAACTCTACCTTGCCCTGAGCAAAATCATCATTATACACAAAGTCATTTCCAGTGTTGTAAGGCGGATCAATGTAAATCATCTTCACCTTTCCAAGGTAAGTCTCTCGAAGTACTTTAAGCACCTCGAGATTATCCCCTTCAATGTAAAGATTCTCAGTATTGTCAAAATCAACACTTTCCTCCCTGCAAGGTCTCAAAGTCGCCGTAGTCCTGACATTCGCCTCTCTGATGGCCTTCCGTTTGTCCGGCCAGGTGAACTGATACCTCTCTTCACCCTCCTCAATAATATCATCTGACAGTTCCAACTTCAATTTCTCGAAATCAACCGCCAGCTCCAGTTCTCCATTCTCATTCTTCCTCTCAGTTACGCAATGCGGAAATAATTCCCTGATTTTCTTGATATTAGAGCCGCTCACATCCAAGCTCTGCATTTTCATCTTTTCCATTGCTTATATTGTTGTTAATTCAAATTAATTTCATACCTTTGCATTGGAATTTAATCAGGAGAGGCAAGCTCCAACGCAAATAGAACAGGGTGAGAACATAGATTCAATCCCTGTTTTTTACTTAACGGGCGATGTAGTCTTAAGAAGCCGCTCCACGCTCTTTTTAAGCGTTTTAATCTGCTCAAATAATTCCCGTTTCTTTCGTGGCTGAGTTTCTCGCGCCAGTTTCTTCTCCAGTTCTGTAATCAACTTTAATGTTTTCTTCCGCTCCTCATCCTCCGCAATCTGCTCCGTCAGGGTCCTTCCGTCCTGTACCTGTATTTCTCCAACCGCTTTGATGATGTTTTCCCACACTGTGTCGAGATTCAGTCCCGAAAGGGCGATTACCGTATCATCCGTAGGCTTCCAATTTGAGCAAATCAGTTTCGTATGATAGACCGCCAACTGAGTCTGGTCTTCATACTGCAATGTAAACAGGATATTCTGCGGAATCAATTTCGACAACATCTCAATGTTCTTCTCTGCATAATCTTTTCGCTTCAACTGAACCGCCAATACATAGAACTCCTTGATATTATCTCCCTCCGCAACAGCCGGCACTGTCGTCGTCGAGACCACAGCCACAATATCAATACGACTCACATCCGCATCAAAACCGTCCCTTTGAGATGGTTTCAACTCGAACTTCGCATAAATCGCCTTCTTCGGCAGCTGCTTCCTGACCTCCGTAGTATGTGGCAATCCGTACATATCCTTTTCAACTAATCGTCCTACCATACTGAATCAAAAATCCCGAGCAGATTACTCTGTCCGGGACTAAGAAGAAAATATGTATTATGATTATTCCTTTGCTTCCTCTGCTAACCTTAGCAGGGACTCTATTTCTATCTTCAACTGATCTTGTGTCGGAAGATACAATTGATATTGACTTGCCATAATTGACGAATTGTCCTCTGGTAAAGTCATCTTGACCACAGTATCATTCTTTGCAGTACACAAAAGAATACCGATAGTAGAATTCTCATCAGGAGTCTTTTCCACTCTGTCAAAATAGTTAACATACATCTGAAGTTGCCCAAGATCCTGATGGGTAAGTTTTTCCGTTTTCAACTCAATAACTACAAAACAACGCAGAAGACGATTATATAACACAAGGTCTGCAAAGAATTCGTCATCTTCAATCAGTATGCGCTTCTGTCTGGCAACAAAGGTAAAGCCATTGCCCAACTCCAGCAAAAAGTTCTGAAGATGAGTTATCAATGCATTTTCCAGATCCTTTTCATAATATGTGGATTTGCGTTCCAGTCCAAGAAACTCAAGAACCATCGGATCCTTGATGATTTCCTGTGGCTTCTGAGGTATTCTTTCCTTACGCGCAATAGCCAAAACACTCTCCTTGTCATTACTCAACAGGAGGCGTTCATATAACTGGCTGTTTATCTGCCGTTCAAGCTCTCTTTTAGTCCAACAATTATTTACCGCTTCCAGTTGGTAATATTCTCTCTTATATTCATCCTGAATGGCGATAAGCAATTTATACTGAGACCAATTCAATTGCGAATACAGTGTGTTCGCAATTGGATAAGTTCTATAAAACTGCCGGCACATCTCCAATTGTCTGACCGAAAAACCACTGCCATATTCCGGTTCCAACTTTTTAGCGAGATTCTTTAGCAGATAAGACCCATATTCTGCTCGATCTTTACCTTTCTGTTCGGTCTCAAAGATTCGCTGCCCGATGCTCCAATACATCTGCACACGGCAGAAATCCACACTACGAAGATACAGATTTTCTTCTTAGATTCAGTATGTCAAAGAACTATGTTTATAATTTTATCTTACAACCAAAAAACAAATCAATTCAAAATCATCCAGTCCTCTGATCTCCTTTGTGAAGAGTTCGCCTTGATAGCCACCGAGGAAACTGTCTATGTCACTTTCTTCCTTGACGGTGATGATGGAGGAGATTGCAGAGCCAAGAAGTTCGGAGTATTTCTGCATTTTCAGTCCGTCCCTTGTCTCGTTGTTGAAAGCCTTGCAGAGTTCCTTGTCAGGTTCATCTTTGCCTTTGCAAAGGCTTCTGAACTTGTCCAATAGTTCCTTCGGAGACAGGTGATTGACAAGCACTTCACCTTCCTGAGAGATATAAACCATATAGAACGGATGCAGCCTGTTCTTCTTGTCTATATTCACATCGTTCGTTCTGTTCTTCAGCACATAAACCACTCCCGGCTTCGTCTTACTATTGGCACTGACCACTGCGTGAAGCCCGTAAGGAGTCATCTCTGTATCCTTGTGGGACTTCATATATTCCAGAAGGTCGAGACGGAACTCATTAAGCCCAAGATCCATTATCGAAACTCCCGTATTCATTTCCTCAATGTCCACCACCTCTTCCTGGAGCCTTTTCAACTGAGCCTTTCTATATTCCAGGTCGCCCTGTTCCTCAGGAGAAATCGGGTTGTCATCCCCCGTTGAAGTCATAACCGACACCTTCATTCTCGCCTCTACACGACCTTTCAAGTCGATATAATCGTCTAGAGTCATATCCGGCCAGTAATTGACCAACTGGATGACATTATTCTGCGAACCTATACGGTCCACTCGTCCGAAACGCTGGATAATCCGCACCGGATTCCAATGGATGTCATAGTTCAGAAGCCAGTCGCAATCATGGAGGTTCTGACCCTCACTGATGCAGTCAGTAGCAATCAGTACATCAATATCTTCCTTGATATGAGGATAGATAGTAGCCTTCTCTTTTGAAATCGGAGAAAACAATGTCAGCACCTTATTGAAATCCAGTTTTTCTTTCAGTTTAAGCGTGCTTCTTGCCTCCACATCTCCTGTGACCAAAGCCACATTCAAACCATATTTATCTTTTATTTTTTGAGCGAGACAATCATATAGATAGAGTGCGGTATCTGAAAAGGCTGTAAAGATTATCGCCTTTCTGTTTCCCACATTAATAGGGTTGCGGAACTTGTCATCCAAATCCGCCATTAACTGTTGCAACTTGCTGTCGTACTCGGGTGTAATCTCCGCCAACATAAACAGAATCAGTCGTAAAGTCTCAAGATCTTCGGAAAGGTATTTACG
>JBJEBO010000056.1:0-18825 GCA_051870155.1 Candidatus Cryptobacteroides sp. | reverse complement strand
AACTCCCTTTTCGAAAACCAATCTATCCTCGAAAATCTTATCCAAATCTAATGCAGCTATTTTTTTTCAGATTCCTGAAGTCCCAACTTGTCTGATTCTTGTCATCTCGACCAAGCGAAGCGCGTGGAGAGATCTTTTCAAATACTTAAAGAGAGGAGAGGCAGCCAAGTGAACGGCTCCATCTGGCATTCTCGATATTGTCTTTGCTGAGCAGTATGTTAAACATACCGCAATCATAGATATGGACGCCGTCCAAGGTCTCGTCTTCTGAATCCACTTGCAGGAAGTTCATCTCCTCCGGATGGGAGTCTCTGACATCTCCGTTGAACGGCACTCCGAGCAGCTTCAGACCGTCTTCTCCGTCATCACATACTGAAAATTCCATCTTAAGGGCTGCTTCTGTGAGCGGTTCATCGTTTTCATCCACCATAATGAAAGACTCGAAGGTTTCCGGATTCACACTTTTGGTGTATTTGACTTTGACTGAACCTTTGGGCCAGTCACCGAGTCCAAGATGGAATGGTACTTCATAGCCGAGGTACTCATCCAGCGCAGCGAAGAAATACAACATTCCTTCCTTTGGCAGGATGGTGTCTGGAGCAATTTCTGCAATGTCAGCACAGTCTATCTGGCAGATAAAGGTAAGCGGATATTCCTCTCCGTCTTCTGCAACGTACATAGGATATTGCATATCTGCCGGCATATCTGGGTCTCCCCACCATTTGCTGCAGCAGAACAGTCTTGATTCTGTTTCCGAAAGTTTGATTTTTATTGCCATATCTAATTGTTCTGATTTTGTCTGTTGGCTTTCTTCTTTGGACAAGATTCGAGTTTTCCGAATGTCACCATTATGAATGTATCATTCAACATAATAATAAAGAGACCGACCTTTTAGGCCAGCCTCTTTGTGTGACTCCTACAGGATTCAAACCTGTAACCTTTTGATCCGTAGTCAAATGCTCTATTCAGTTGAGCTAAGGAGCCATTGTGGAATCCGTGATTCCTTATTTTTCAGAAAACTACTCTGCGCCTTCTTCTTTTACGATGGCAAGTTTTTTCTCTTTGATTCTTGCCTTCTTACCTGAGAGGTTTCTGAGGTAGAAGATTCTTGCCCTGCGAACCTTACCGACTTTGTTGAGCTCGATAGACTCGATGAATGGTGACTGCATTGGGAAAATCCTCTCAACTCCAACACCGCTTGAAATCTTGCGGACTGTAAAAGTTCTTGTTGCTGCTGATGCTCCTCTGAGCTGGATAACTACTCCTCTGAACTTCTGGAGTCTTTCCTTGTCACCCTCTTTGATTTTGTAGGTAACTGTAATTGTGTCACCTGCTTTGAAGGTAGGGTAGCTTGCAACTTTTTCGTTTGCAAATTGTTCGTTTACTAATTTAATAAAATCCATTTTCAATTCTGGTTTTTAAGTGGCAACATTACGCATTACTCACCCGACGCAAGAGGTTGCATTGATTTTGGGATTGCAAAGGTACTAATTATTTTTAAACCTGCAAACTTTTTTGAAAAAATATCAGTTAATTTCTCGGTTTTTAAAAAATATCCCTCAATTTGTCGAAAAAGTTTTTATCATCCTTGGTCGGATTCGGATTGAAATTCTCGCTCTTCCTCAATTTCTCCAACATTTCCTTTTCCTCACGGCTTACTTTCTTAGGCATCCACACTGCAAACTTCACATAAAGGTCGCCTTTCCCTCCATTGATGGATGGGATTCCCTTGTTGCGCAGACGAACAACTGTTCCGGACTGAGTGCCAGGTTCTACCTTCACTTTATATGTCCCGTCAAGGCAAGGAATCTCAACCTCGGCACCAAGGATTGCATCGCTCAATGAAATTACTTTAGTATAAAGTAGGTTGTTGCCATCCCTCTTGAAGTCCTTATGTGGGATTTCGTTGATTACCACGAGAAGGTCACCGTTGACACCGTTGTTCTTTGCTGCGTGTCCGGCACCCCTGATGGTGAGCTGCATCCCATTCTCCACTCCTGCCGGAATCTTCACCTTCACAGTCTCCTTACGCCTCTCAAGCCCGGTGCCACCACATTTGCGACAAGGGTTTGAAATGATTTTGCCCTCTCCACCGCACTGCTGGCAGGTAGAATAAGATACTGTCTGTCCAAGGAAGGTGTTGCTGACACGTCTCACCTGACCGGTTCCGTTGCAGGCAGGGCAAGTCTTGATGTCAGCTGCATTCTTGGTTCCTTTTCCGCCGCATTCGCTGCAAGGTATATTTCTTTCGAGGGTGACTTCTTTTTCCGCACCATTGGCTATTTCTTCGAGGGTCATATCCACGCGTGTGCGAATGTCACGTCCCCTGTAAACTTTCTGCCTTGGCTGGTCGTTCCCACCACCGAAGCCGCCGAATCCACCGAAGCCTCCGAAACCTCCGAAATCACCACCGGAGAACCTGCCTCCGAAAAGATCGTTGATGAGATCGTTCAGATTGCCGAATCCTCCGCTGAAGTCCGGTCCGGGGTTGTTGCCCACTCCCGCGTGTCCGAACCTGTCATATTTTGCCCTTTTGTCAGGGTCGCTCAATACGGAATAAGCTTCGGCAGCCTCCTTGAATTTTTCTTCGGCTTCCTTGTCTCCGGGATTTTTGTCCGGATGGTATTGTATAGCCTTTTTCCTGTAGGCTTTCTTTATATCATCGGCGCTTGCTCCTTTGTCAACTCCAAGCACCTCGTAATAATCTCTTTTTTCTGCCATAATCAATTGTCTCCTGTATATTTATTGAAGACGCGGTTAGATGCCAACCACGACTTTAGCGTAGCGGATTACCTTTCCTTTGAGGGTGTAGCCTGTCTGGACAACATCGAATACTTTCCCTTTCTTTTCATCTTCCTGGACAGGGAATTGCGCCACTGCTTCGTGGAGGTCTGTATCGAAATCCGCTCCTGCTGCCTCAATTACAGCAAGACCCTTGGTCTTGAGATAGGTCATCATCTTATTGAAAATGAGCTCGGTACCCTCTTTTGCTGCAGCTGAATCATCTGTCTCAGCAAGAGCTTTCACAGCTCTTTCAAAATCATCAAGAATCGGAAGAAGCCCTTTGATGGTGTCCTCTGAAGCAGTATTAACCAAATCGAGTTTTTCCTGCGATGTACGACGTCTGAAATTGTCAAATTCTGCCATAAGTCTCAGGTAGTCATCTTTTTCCTTCTTTATGGATTCGTTGAGAGCCTCGATTTGTTTCTCCAAGTCCTCTACTTTCTTGCGCTCCTTTTTCTCTTTCTTGCTTTCCTTCTTATCTTCTTTGACCTCCGTTGCTTCCACTGTCTCCTCTGCAATATTCTCCGGAGTCTCAGTCTGAGGCATCTCCTGTTCTATGTTCTTGTCTTCTGTATTTGCCATATCTTTATTCTATTTTCCTTTGGTCGCCAAAGGGTAAGCAAATTGTCTGCCAATGCAGAATGTCTGCCATTCTGTCAGTCTTGTGAGCGCGAGGCCCGGTGAGGAAATGAAAATCAATGTCCGAAAGAAAGACAAAAGGGATGACCGAAACTTCAGTCATCCCCAACGGTTTTATAGATCAGGTATTATGGATTTGCAATTTTCCCGAGGAATCCTCCGGACTCTTAAAGAACAATTTTCTTGTATTTAGGGACAAGCGCTTTCATCAAACTCCAGGCAATGATATATGCGAGACCGCAGCAGCAGAATACGATGAAATAACCTCCCTGTTTTCCTGCAAAGCCCAAGAAGTTGAATGCTTCTCCAAGTCCGTCGGTGTAGGTGAACAACATTCCGGCTCCCTTCTGGATGAGGAATGAACCGATTCCTCCAGCCATTCCTCCGATGCCTGTGATGGTGGCGATTGCGCTCTTAGGGAACATATCTCCGATTGTAGAGAAAAGGTTCGCAGACCAGGCCTGATGTCCTGCTCCGGCAAGACCTATGAGCAAAGCCGGCCACCAAGCGGAGTGAGCTCCAAGAGGTTGGGCCAAAAGGGCGAAGAGAGGGAAGAAGGCGAAGATGAGCATCGCGAGCATTCTGCCCTGATATGGATTCATCTTTTTCTTGTCAACAAAGATCTTCGGGAGGTAGCCTCCGAAAATGGAGAGAATGGTGACAATCGCATAAAGGGTGATAATCAAAGCCATACCCATACCGGAAGATGATTTGTATCCGAACTGGTCCGAGAAATATGCCGGAGCCCAGAAGAGGAAGAACCACCATACTCCATCGGTGAAGAATTTTCCTACGATGAATGACCAGGTCTGACGATATTTGAAACAATCCCAAAGGGAAATCTGTTTCTCTTCTTCAGCAGGGACAGCTGCAGCAGCTTCTTCTTTGTCATCCTGATGAATGTAGTCAAGCTCTGCCTTGTTTACGTGTTTTGATTTTTCTGGCTTGTCATACATAAACACCCAGAATCCCATCCAGATGTAACCGAGGGCTCCGATAATTACGAATGCCATCTCCCATCCGCCGCCGACTCCAATGTTCTTGAAATATTGTGCGAGGAGCGGAATGGTTGCCGGAGCTACAAGGGCTCCTACGGATGCACCTGCGTTGAAGATAGAGGTCGCAAAAGCCCTGTCTTTCTTAGGAAAGTATTCAGCTGTCACCTTGATGGCGGCAGGGAAGTTTCCTGCTTCACCAAGGGCGAGGACGCATCGCGCCGCTATAAATAGCCATACGCTTGTCGAGGCGATTGCGAGCGCTGCTGCAGAACCGCTTTCGACGGCTGTCATCGCTGCTGCGTTTGCGAATCCTTCGATGTGGACAGTTGCCCATCCGCAGAGTGCGTGGAGACAAGCTCCTGTGGACCATATTCCTATGGCCCATAAGTAGCCTTTCTTGGTCCCCATCCAGTCAACGAATTTGCCGGCGAACAGCATGCATATTGCGTAAACGATTGAGAATATGGCTGTTATTGTACCGTAGTCGTTGTCGGTCCAATGGAACTCAGGGGCTATGAAGTCCTTCCAGGTGAGTGAAAGGACTTGCCTGTCCATATAGTTGACGGTGGTGGCTACAAAAAGTAAAACCACCATCCACCAACGCCAGTTAGTCATTAGTTGTTTATTAGTGCTATTGGTCATTATCTTGTAGTGTAGATGATTAGCGTACTTCTTTTATGATTTCAAGTGCGTTTTTGCAAAGTTCGGTGATCTTGTTCCATTCTTTTGCCGCAATCACTTCTTTAGGGAAGAGGTTGCTGCCCATTCCCACGCAGGTTACTCCTGCCTTGAACCATCCTTCGAGATTCTCCCTTGTAGGTTTCACACCTCCTGTCACCATAATCTGGCTCCAAGGCATAGGTGCTCTGAGTCCTTTTACGAAGGCTGGACCGAGGACATCTCCAGGGAATACCTTGCAAAGATCACAGCCGAGTTCCTGGGCTTTGCCCACCTCTGACACTGTGCCGCATCCAGGGCAGTAAGGCACGAGCCTGCGGTTGCAGACAGGTGCGATTTCAGGGTTGAAGAGTGGACCTACCACGAAGTTGGCTCCAAGCTGGAGATAGAGGGCAGCAGTGCCCGGATCAACTACTGAACCAATACCTACAATCATTCCAGGGAGCTCTTTGTTGGCGTATTTAACGAGTTCGCCGAACACTTCCTGTGCGAAGTCACCTCTGTTGGTAAATTCAAATGCGCGGACACCGCCGTCGTAGCAGGCTTTGAGCACTGATTTCGCAGTGTCTGCATCAGCGTGATAGAAAACAGGTACCATACCTGTTTCCTTCATCGCTGCTATTACTTGTTGTTTATTGTATTTTGCCATATTTTTTCTTTATTATCGTGAAACTCGTCCTGAACCGTCGCCCTTCATAAGGTTCTCAACCTCTGTCACAGTAACCTGGTTGTAGTCGCCGAAGATGGTGTGCTTCAAGCAAGAAGCTGCAACTGCGAAGTTAAGGGCCTTCTGGTCGTCCTCGGTGTAAGTGAGCAGACCATAGATGAGTCCACCCATAAATGAGTCTCCGCCACCTACGCGGTCAACAATGTGGGTGATGTCGTAACGAGGTGATTGATAAAGCTTTTCTCCATCGAAAAGTACACCGCCCCAAGTGTTGTGATTGGCGTTGATTGAGCCGCGGAGGGTGATGATCACTTTCTTTGCGCGAGGGAATTTTGCCATAAGCTGACGGCATACGCTTTCGAACTCAGCTGCGTTGACCTCGCCTTTGGTTGCAGTTACATCGAATCCTTCCGGCTTGATACCGAATACTTTCTCTGCATCTTCCTCGTTGCCAAGGATGACGTCGCAGCCTTCTACGAGTGCCGGCATTACTTCAGATGCGGTCTTGCCATATTTCCAAAGATTTTTCCTGTAATTGAGGTCGCAGGAAACGGTCACGCCGAGCCTGTTTGCAGCCTGGATGGCTTCGAGACATACGTCGGCTGCGCCCTGGCTGATTGCAGGGGTGATGCCCGTCCAGTGGAACCAGTCAACTCCTTCGAATACCTTGTCCCAATCAATCATTCCTTTCTCGATTTGGGCGATAGCTGAATTGGCCCTGTCATAAACCACCTTGCTTGGGCGGGCAACAGCACCAGTTTCAAGGAAATAGATACCGAGACGGTCTCCTCCGAAGACGCAGTGCTTTGTTCCCACTCCATAACTGTGAAGATCTTTGATACAGCTTGCTGCGATATCGTTCTTTGGGAACCTTGTAACAAATTCAGTCTCAATACCATAATTGGCAAGTGATACAGCTACATTGGCTTCTCCGCCACCGAAGGTCGCTTCAAACTGTTTGGCTTGTGAGAAACGGAGATAACCTGGAGTTGAAAGTCGGAGCATTATTTCTCCGAAGGTGACTACTTTAGGCATAATTATAAAATTTTTGGTGTTTATCAGTTCAACGCGGCAAAGGTAGAAATTTTTTTTGATTCCGTGCACGGTAACGGCAAAAATTTTTATTATATTTGCAAAGTTTTGACGATTCCTTGGCAGAGGGTGATATAATATCTTAAACTATGAATAAGAAAATAACTATAAATGATGTGGCTCAGGCGGCAGGAGTGTCCAAAGGGACGGTTGACAGAGTTTTGCACAACAGGGGAGAGGTGTCAGCGAAGAGTCGCAAGAGAGTTTTGGAGGTTATTGAGGAACTCGGTTTCAAACCTAATCTGTATGCTTCTATGCTCGCCTCACGTAAGGTGTGCAATATAGCCTGTATTTTTCCTGAATCTGATGGGGCAGACTTCTGGTCTTTTGCGGATAGGGGAGTTGAACAGGCGCGGGATGAAGTAGCTCGTTTTGGAGTGTCCGTTTCGGTTTTCAATTTCGACCAATATGACGAGGATTCTTTTTCGTATGCCTGTAAGAGTGTTCTCAATGACAATCCTTCTGCCGTGGTTCTTGCCCCTATCTTCGCGGACTCAGCTCTCAAGTTTGTAAAGGAGTTGTCGGACAAGGGGATACCATATACTTATGTGGACTCAAAACCTGATGATGATGGCTATCTCGCATATTTCGGTATGCCGATGTATCAGAGCGGAGTTCTTTGCGGAGATATTCTTACTGATGGAAGAAAACCAAATAAAGCATATATAATAAGGATTGAAAGGGATAAAAAAGGTTTGTCCGACCCGACCGTTGGAAGAAGGAAGGGGTTTACGGAATTTATGAGAGCTCATTTTCCTGACTGTGAACTTGTTTCAGTGATGATTTCTCCAAAGGACAAGGAATCCAGGTTCAAGGCTCTTGACAGGGCTTTTGAGGGGGACGACAGTGAGAACAAATTCATTGTGATGTTCAATTCAAGGGTTCACCTTGTGGTGGACTACCTCAGGGAAAGGAATATGAAAAATTGTCGTATGGTCGGTTTCGACGTTCTTGAGAAAAATATTCAGGGATTGAGGGATGGATATGTGAATATTCTCATTGCGCAACACGCGGACAGATGGACTTATGATGCAATCAAAGCCACTGCAGACCATATTCTTGGACTAAAAAGCGTGGAGGTCAAGGATAATTACACCCCTATGGACATCCTCTCCAAATACAATTGCGACTATTACGGCTAATTAACTCCAGCCCAGTCAAGATGGCATCGGTCTTACTCAGACAATTCGAGCCAACGCATTTCCTTCTCGTCCGTAAGACTTATGATTTCACCGATTCTCTTCGAGGCTTCGGTGAGTTTTTCATATTGGAGGTTCCCGCTTCCAATGGCTTCTTCCAATTCCGCCTTCTCTGCAGCAAGTGCCTCAAGATCCTTTTCTATTTGCTCAAGTTCCCTCTGCTCTTTCCAGGTAAGTTTCTTTTTCTTTGCTGGCGCATCGGGCTGATTATCAGTCTTCAAAGCCTTTGTGTCAGTCTTGGACGCCTTGTCTTCCGCTCTTGCGGCAGACCTCTGTTTTGCCTCGTAGTCTTTTATGAAAGATCTGTATTCACTGTATTTCCCGATGAAATCTTTGATGACACCGTCTCCGCAGAAAACAAAGAGATGGTCTGCGAGCCTGTCAAGGAAATGCCTGTCGTGGGAAACGATTATCAGAGTTCCTTCAAATTCCTTGAGATATTCTTCGAGGATATTGATGGTCACGATGTCCAGATCGTTGGTCGGTTCGTCGAGAACCAGCAGGTTTGGCTGCTGCATAAGGACTGTCAGTAGATAGAGCCTGCGTTTTTCCCCTCCACTAAGTGTGGATACCTTGTTATTAAGCATCTCTCTCGGGAAGAGGAACATATTCAGAAGCCTTGTGTCGTTCACTATATCCAGCACGGTTTCGTCAGGGTCGAACTCCATCCCTGTCTGACGGTAATATCCTATCTTCAGGGATTCCCCGCGCTCAATCGTCCCTCTCAGGAGACCTCTCGTGTCTCCGGGAACATAGTCCGAAGGATCGGTACATACCATTTCAGGCGTATAATTCCCTGTAATCAAATTTATGAATGTGCTTTTACCGGCTCCGTTGCGCCCTACTATTCCCACCCTTTCATATCTCTGGAAGTTGTAGGTGAAACTGTCAAGGTAGCATTTCTCTCCGTAATTGAAACTCACATCCTTGCAATTGATTATCTTCGTTCCGAGCCTTGTACTGCCTTTCACTCCATCAAGGGATACCTGACGAGAGATATAAGTGTCGGCTGCCCTGTCCTTCAATTCGTGGAATGCGTCTATGCGATATTTAGCCTTGCCCGTCCTTGCGCAAGGAGTGGCTCGTATCCATTCCAATTCCCTTCTGAGAATATTTCGTACCTTGTCGGTTTCAGCGTTGTAGTTGGCAATTCTCTCGTCTCTCTTTTCGAGGAAATTCTGGTAGTCACCTTTATATATATATATGGAGCCGCGGTCCATCTCCATCACGGTGTTGCATACCCTGTCGAGGAAATATCGGTCGTGGGTCACCATCAGGAGGGTACATCTTGAGCGTCCGAGATATCCTTCAAGGAATTCGATGGCATCTATGTCCAGGTGGTTGGTGGGCTCGTCCATTATGAAGAAATCAGCTTCGCTTGCAAGCATTCTGGTTATAGCCACCCTTTTAATTTCCCCTCCGGAGAGTTCCTTCATCTTCTTGTCGAAGTCTGGAAGACGGAAGTTTGTGAGCAACTGCTTCACCCTCACCATATATGCATCATAATATTCCGTTCCTAAATGAGTTGTGTAGCAGGTGCTGTCGCCCATTATCTGGTCGAGAATGCCTGCCTCCGGGTCATATTCATATTCCTGCTCAAGAAAGGCTATCCTGATGTCTTTCAGGAATTTGATTTTTCCACCGGAATCGGATTTGTCCTTCCCGGCGAGGATTCTCATAAGGGATGTTTTGCCCGTACCGTTCGGGGCGATGAGGGCAATTTTGTCCCCTTCATTGATATTGAAGCCTATGTTCTCGAACAGAACCTTGGGACCATAAGATTTCGATATGTTTTCGATTTGGAGATAACTTGCCATCGGCTTGTCTGTTTGTGTGCCTATCTGAAAAATCTGTCAACTTCCTTGACTGCCTCAGGCATTGCGAACACGGCTACCCTGTCGTATGCCTTGATTTCGGTACTGCCTATTGCTATGTATGACTC
The DNA here is from genome assembly GCA_051870155.1 of Candidatus Cryptobacteroides sp. Taxonomy (GTDB): domain Bacteria; phylum Bacteroidota; class Bacteroidia; order Bacteroidales; family UBA932; genus Cryptobacteroides. The sequence continues at coordinate 8,826 of JBJEBO010000056.1, read as the reverse complement.
GTTTCCTCGGATGACTCCGCCTATCACAGCGTTAGCAGGGAATCCGATGTCCTTGAGCGGACCTTTGGTGATACGGCTGTTAGGTGCTACCACGAATTCGAGGATTTCTGCGTTTGTGCCGCTCATATATTTTATGAATCTCACCTTGTTGCTGAGGGTGAACTTGAAGATTCTTCCAGCCGTTATGAGTTTCTTGTTGATTACGGCGTCCACGCCCATACTTTCCGCAAGGCGGATATATTCGATGTTTTCGACTTCCGCAATCGTCCTTCCCACTCCGAGTCTCTTTGCGGCAACACAGGCGAGGATATTGGTCTCCGTGCTGCTCGTCACGGCCACGAATGCATCATATTCCTTGATGCTTTCCTCCACAAGCAGATCGGAATTTCTTCCGTCTCCGTTCACAACTATCACATTGTTTGGCATTTTCTCGGACAAATCGAGACATTTCTCCTTATTCTTCTCAACGATTTTGATGGAGTCTATAATTTTGCTCATCTGCTTTGCCACCATCTCGCCGATAGGACCACCTCCGAGAATCATCAACTTGTTGACCTCTATGTCCTTCTTTCCGATATGGGACATCAGGAGTTCGAGACCCTCTCGTTTGGCGATTACGAACACGAGGTCGTGATATTTGAACTTGGTGTCCGGCTTCGGTATTATGGTTTCACTGTTCCTGGAAATTGCCACCACCCTGAATTGAACCTCATCCGTGGTAGCAAGGGCACTCAGGTCTATGAGCTTGAGGTCGAGAAGAGGGGAGTCCTCCTCCAGTTTGAATACCGCCATCTGGAGTTTTCCCCTTGCGAAATCCATTGAATCGGTCGAAGCCGTCCTTTGTAGAAGGTCCACTATTTCGCCTGCTGCGATTTTTTCCGGATAGAAGAGCAGGTCGATGCCCATTTCAGTGAACAGATATTTGTTCTCGTACGAAAGATATTCCTCGTTGTTGATTCTTGCGGTGACTTTTTTGCTTCCCAATCGCTTGGCAAGCAGGGAACTGACGATGTTCACGTCCTGGGACGACGAGGGATTCACGGCTATGAAAAGGTCTGCCTCCTGGCAGCCCGCATCTTTCAGAACTTCGATCGAAGACGGATTCCCCGTTACGGTTACCACATCCGTGTTGACCGTCAGGGCATCCAGCCTTGATGAATCGGAATCGATGACCGTGATGTCATTGGACTCGTTGCTAAGCATCTTTGCCAGATGGGATCCCACCTCTCCGGCTCCTGCGATTACAATTTTCATTATGAATAACCTTTAATACTCTCCGAGACTACCTTCGGATTGGACCATACGGAACACCTTGTCTCCGTGCAGAAATGACTGCAGGATGATGCTTCCGTCATAAATGCCGTTGACTCCCGCCATTTTTCCTTTTTCTTCAAGATAGGCTTCAATCTCTTCCGCAGAAGGACTTGATGCGAGAGAAGCGTAGTCCTTGTGCGCTTTGAGAACGGCCTTGAAATATTTCCATCTGAATGTCAGCAGATAGACTGCTGCTGACAAGCCGTCGAGGACCTTCCTTATGAATATTGTCCTCTGCGCCGACTTCATACCTTTCTTCACGCAGTCCTCATAGTCGTCATTGTATAATTCCAAGGCTCTGCTCTTTGCGAGGTTGTTGCTGAGCATCAGGAGGTTGTTCCTATAGTTCAGATAGAATTTCCACGGCGATTCCGCCGGCAGGCTTCCCCCTCCAACGTGCCATACCGTCGAATCCGGTATCACTGTGACATTGTAGCCTTCGAGCTGGATTCTCCAGCAGAGGTCGATTTCCTCGAAATGGGCGAAGAACCTCTCGTCAAGGCCACCGAGCCTGTGATACAATTCGGAACGGACCATCAGGCAGGCACCGCTCACCCAGAACACATCGTCCGGTTCGTCATACTGCCCGTAATCCTTTTCCAATTTTTTCAGAATGCGGCCTCGGCAGAACGGATAACCGTATTTGTCAATCAGTCCGCCTGCCGCGCCGGCATATTCAAACATTTCCTTGTCCTGATATGAATGCAGTTTCGGAGCGCAGGCACCGCAGAGATGATGGGTGTCCATCCATTCTACAAGCGGGCTCAGCCAATCTCCCTCCACTTCCACATCGGAGTTGAGAAGCAGGTAATACTGTGCCTGGATTTTCTTGAAGGCCTTGTTGTAGCCCCCGGTGAAGCCATAGTTCTTGTCAAAACAAAGGAGAGGAACCTGAGGGAAGCGCTCGCGCATCATCTCTATTGAGCCGTCTGTGGAGGCGTTGTCCGCCACGATTACTTCCGCCCTTCCGTGCTGGATGAATCCATCAACACGTCCGTCGTATGTTTGGTTGTATTCCTCCACCGATTCAAGTAAACCGGGGAGGAATTTCTCAAGATAGCCTTTGCCGTTCCAGTTCAGTATGACTACTGCCGTTTTCATCTGGGATAATTATTTCGTTACTCTTTCAAGCCATTTCACCATTCCGAACATCACGCCCATCGAGATGAGGCAGACTGCTGCGAATACGGCCCAGCACTGCCAGATTGGCCAGGCATTGTACATCTTCGGACCGAGGAAAAGCATAAGGTTGCCGACTGCCGTAGCGCCGAGCCAGAGACCCTGGCACAGACCGAGCATACTCTTAGGAGCCACTTTGGAAACGAATGAAAGTCCGAGAGGTGAAATGAAGAGTTCGGCTACTGTGAGGAAGAAATATGTTGCGATGAGAACCCACCAGTGTGCCTTGCCTGCCATCTGCTCTGCAATCGGGAGAGCCTTGTAGTCTTCTGCTGAAGGATAGCCCTGAATGAGGGAGAATATCATAAGGAATACGAAAGCGCAGGCTGCGATTCCCATACCGATACCGATTTTCTTTGGGGTTGAAATCTCTTTGCCACGGCGTGAGAGGGCAGCGAAGATGGCCATTATCACAGGAGTGAGGACAATCACGAAGAATGGGTTGATTGCCTGCCAAACCTCAGGAGCCACAGCGGATGAATCCACGAAGTCACGGGCGAAGAATGAGAGTGACATACCGTTCTGATGGAATGAGAACCAGAAGAAGATCACGATGCCGAGCACTGCGAAGAGCGCATAAAGTCTCTGTTTGATTTCCTTTGCCATAGCTTCCTTTTCCTCCTGAGTATATTCCACACCCTTTACAGCTTCTTTCTTCGCTGGGGTAGGGAACTTCTTTTGTGACACAAAGAAGATAACAAGTGAGATTATCATTGCAGCTACGGATGCTATGAATGAGAAGTGTATTCCTTCATTGAAGATCTGGAGATAATTCTGGCAGGAAGCGGCGAGGTCATTGATGTTTCCGCCGGCTGCAGCCATCAGGGATTTAAGGTTCTCAAGAGCCTGAGGTGCCATTGCGGAAGCGTTGTTGATGAACTCGTGGCAGAGTGCCGGAAGCTGGGCGTTGTACTCCATTCCGTTTGAGTTGAGCCACCATTCTCTGAGAAGCGGAGCTACGAACGGAGCGATGAGACCGCCCACGTTGATGAATACATAGAATATCTGGAAACCGGAGTCGCGTTTTTCTTTTGCCTCGGCGAGTGCCTGTGGACCTTTCTTTGCGGCTTCCGCTTCGAAATTGTCATACATTTGTCCCACAATTGCCTGGAGGTTGCCTTTGAAAAGACCGTTGCCGAACGCAATCAGAAAGAGGGCAAGGCAGGTCAGAGGCAGGAGCCAGGTAATGTTGGTAGAGGTTGCTAAAATAGGAATTGAGAGGAGAACATAGCCGGAGGCCATTACAATGAGACCGCTTTTGATAGTGCCCTTGTAATTCTGGGTGCGGTCCGCAATGATGCCTCCTACGAGGCTGAGAATGTAGATACCGGCATAGAAGAATGAATAGATGGTGCCGGCCGTGCCTTCACTGAGACCGAATTTGGAGCACAGGAACAATACGAGAACGGCGTTCATAATGTAATAGCCGAAGCGCTCTCCCATATTGCTGAGAGCCGCTGCCAATAAACCTTTTGGATGTCCTTTAAGCATATTGAAAATATTAAAAATTAAGTTTTGTCGGTTTGACACAAAACACAAAGATAATAAATTAATGTAACAAAAGTCGCTTTTGTATCTTAATTTTAATATCTTTGCATAATCGGTCTCCTTTCAGGGGACGGCTGCATTTGGTTGATGTATGAAAATAATAAAGGTAGAACTTATATATTGGCTGATGCGCTTCTTTGCGCTCTTCCCTTTGGGCTTCCATTATTTCTGGGCGGATGTGATTGCCTGGCTTTTGGAACACATAGTCCGTTACAGGAGGGATGTCATCTGTATGAACCTGTCGAGGTCTTTCCCTGAATTGAAGTCGTGGGAAATCAAACCGCTTATCAAGGAATATTATAAACATATGGCCGAAATCATCGTGGAGGCGATTTGGTTCGGGGGCTGTGACCTTGAGCGTCTTCGCAAAAGCGGAATCTGCACTGTCACGAATACAGATGTCTTGTCCAAGATTTATGAAGAATCCAAGTCTGTCATCGTAATGTATTCACATTGTGGCAATTGGGAACTGCTTGGCGGACTTCCGGCCTATGGTACGGATTCTTCCGGCAAATCGCCGTTCGGCTACGAAAATACATATTTCGTGTACAAGCAGCTCCATAACGAGGTGTCAGATGAAATATTCAAGCGTAACAGAATCGCTCCGATGCCCGGTTTCAAAGGTTTGCTGGAGGCAAATCAGATTCTGCGCTTCTGTCTTAAGAATAAGGACAACAAGGGACTTTATTGTTATGCTGCAGACCAATATCCATACGTCGCCGCCCACGAAATCGGCACCTTCCTCCACCAGCCTACCAAGACGATGCTCGGAAGCGTAGGAATTGCGCATAAGATAGGGATGGGAGTGGTCTATATGAAGATGAATCGCGTGCGCAGGGGACATTATGACATAGAATTCATCCCCATCTGCACCGATGCGTCTAAGATGGACCAGTATGAAATTCTAAGGAAATATTTCGATCTTCTTGAAGAGGAGATTAAGGCCAATCCTGTAAACTGGCTCTGGAGTCACAATAGATGGAAATAATTAATTGATAAACATAAAGTTATGAATAAAAAGACATTTATAGCAATAATCGCAGCGCTTGCGCTCGCTCATACAGGGGCATCTGCCCAGGTGTCCGCATATTCGGGGAATGATCCGGCAGGAACGCTTTCCTATTGTCTGCCTTCGACATCGCTTTCCCTTGAGGTTGAGGCTGTTCGGGAAACTTTCCACGCAGGACCATATTGCAAGTATGCTTCCAAGTATCTTGGTATAGAGGTGCCACAGAAAGATTATGTGGCATATAGTCTCACTGGAGTCAAGATGACCCCATATCTTGAGCCGGACCAGAGCAAACGCTTCATCGTTAGCCTTGGCACAGAAGGCAAGGAGGCCGGTTTCCTGAAAATGACTTCCTGCGGTCTTATTTCTGTTTCGGATGTATATGGGAATGAATCCGCTTGGAGATTTCCGACGGTTTCGCGTGGGGAGTTTGCTGGAGAGGGTGTCTCTTCGAATATGACTGCGGAATCGACTGTCCTCTATCGCAAGTCCAAGAGCGGTGATGCATACGATAAAGTGGCCGTGAACCAGAAGATGACTGTGGAGAAATCGCCGGAGAAGAGGGCAGCGGAGACGGCTGCTTTGATTTTTGCCCTCAGGGAGAAACGCCTCCAAATTATTACAGGAGACACGGACGCGACTTTCAGCGGTGAAGCTTTGGGGGCGGCAATCGCGGAGATAAAGAGGCTTGAGGAGGATTATATGACGATGTTTACGGGATATTCGGAATATCAGACTGAGACGATGAAATGTGATGTGGTCCCTCAAAAAGAACGTGCCAACCAGATGTATGTCGCTTTCAGAATTTCCGACACTGAGGGACTTGTTCCGGCCGAGAATCTTTCCGGTCGTCCGATTGTCTTGAATATAGAGATTCCGGAGGAGGAACAGGATGGGGAGGAACAGCCAAAGAAGGCAAAGGCTGGAAAACCGCGGACGGATGTAGCCGTTTACCGCATACCTGCGATTTGTACGGTAAGACTGATTGACGGTGGAGAGACCATCCTCCAGAGCCGCATTCCAATTTGCCAGCTCGGAAGGGAAAGCACATATCAGTTGAATGCTTCTGCCAAATAAAGTAATTAATAATATACAAAATACAGAGTTATGACAATTAAAGACTTGAATCCATCTGAAGTATGGAACAATTTCTATGAACTTACACGCATCCCGCGTCCTTCAAAGAAAGAAGGAAAGGCTATAGATTATATGTATGCCTTCGGAAAGTCGCTCGGACTTGAGACGATTAGGGACGAGGTGGGCAACATTATAATCCGCAAGGATGCTACGCCAGGAATGGAAAATCGCAAGGGCGTGATCCTTCAGGGACATATTGATATGGTGCCTCAGAAGAATGCAGATACTGTACACGATTTTGAAAAAGATCCTATTGAAACTTGGATAGATGGCGATTGGGTAAGGGCGAAAGGTACAACCCTCGGAGCAGATAACGGACTCGGAGTAGCAATGGCTATGGCTGTCCTCCAATCCAATGAAATCAAGCACGGACCATTGGAGGTACTTGTTACAATGGACGAGGAGACAGGAATGACAGGTGCGCAGGCTCTCAAGCCGGGTATGCTCAATGGAGACATCCTTATCAACCTCGATTCTGAGACTGAGGGAGAGCTTTATGTAGGATGTGCAGGTGGACTTGACGCCACTATTACTGCAAACTATACTCCTGTGGACGAGCCGGAGGGACATCTCTGCTACTCTGTTGCAGTAAAGGGTTTCAAGGGCGGACACTCTGGAATGGATATCATCAAATATCGTGTAAATGCCAACAAGGTTATGGCGAGGACGCTCTGGAGACTGATTAATGAGGCTTCTGTAAAACTTATTGATTTTGAGGGAGGTACATTGCGCAATGCCATCCCTCGCGAGGCTTTTGCTACTGTTTATGTCCCGGAGGACAAGGTGGAACTTGCAAAGTCCATTGTTTCACAGGTAGAGGCTGAGGTAAAGGGCGAGTATGCTATGGCTGATCCAGACGGATATTTTGTTTTCGAGCCTTATCAGTGCGTGGAGGGCGAGGTTTGCGACGGAGAATGCTGCAAATATGTGCCTGAGGACTTGGCCAAGAAATATATTGCAGCCATCGTTGCCTTCCCTGACGGAGTTGAAAGGATGAGCGATGCCGTTCCCGGACTCGTTGAAACTTCCAACAATATGGCTGTCGTGAGGATTGAGAAAGGTGAACTCGTGCTCAAGTCTCTTCTCAGAAGTTCTGTAGATTCTGCAAAGGAGGCTCTTGCAATGAAGATGTCCTGCTTCGCCGAGATGATAGGCGCGAAGGCTGAATATACAGGCGGATATTCTGGATGGGCTCCAAATGCTAATTCTACTATCCTCCGCATTATGAAGGAAGTATATAAAAATATGTTCGGCAACGAGCCTGCAGTTATGGCTATCCACGCCGGATTGGAGTGCGGAATGCTTGGCGGCACATATCCGAACTGGGATATGATTTCCTGCGGTCCTACTCTTTTGAGTCCTCACTCACCTGACGAGAGGGCGAACATCCCATCAGTTGCGAAGTGCTGGGAATTCCTCAAGGCTGTTCTTGAGAACATCCCTGTAAAATAATTTGATTATTAAACATTTATTCGTATATTTGCAGCCCGTTTCAGCGGAGAAATCCCTTGAAATGGGCTGCAAATTATTATAAAACAATTAATTATTACAAAATGATCAAACAGTACGAGACCGTTTTCATTGCAACTCCCGTTTTGTCTGAGGCCCAGATGAAGGAAGCGGTTGCCAAGTACACAGATCTCATCAAAAAGAATGGTGGTGAGGTTGTGTATGAAGAGGACTGGGGTCTGAAGCAGCTTGCTTACCCAATCCAGAAAAAAACCACTGGTTTTTATTATCTTATCGAGTTCAAGGCCGACTCACAGTTCATCGCAACTCTTGAGACTCAGTATCGCCGCGATGAGAGAATCATCAGATTCCTCACTTTCGCTATGGACAAGCACGCAGTTGCTTATGCTGAGAAGAGAAGGGCTAACAAGCAGAACAAATAATCAAGGAGGACAGAAATATGGCACAGAACAACGAAATCCGCTATCTTAACCCTCCTACAGTAGAGGTTAAAAGAAAGAAATACTGCCGTTTCAAAAGGGCAGGAATCAAATATGTAGATTACAAGGACGCAGAGTTCCTCAAGAAGTTCCTCAACGAGCAGGGTAAGATTCTCCCTCGCCGTCTCACCGGAACATCTCTCAAATTCCAGAGGAAAGTGTCCCAGGCAGTCAAGAGGGCAAGACACCTCGCATTGCTTCCATACGTAACCGATCTTTTGAAATAACAGGAGGACCGCTATATGGAGATTATATTGAAGAAAGATGTGGCAAAGCTTGGTCACGCAGATGATATCGTAACCGTAAGAACCGGATACGCAATCAATTACCTCATCCCTCAGGGTTATGCCATTATGGCTACTCCTTCTGCAAAGAAGGTCCTCGCTGAGAATATTCGTCAGCGCGCCCACAAAGAGGCTAAATTCCGTGCAGATGCAGAGGCACTTGCAGCAAAGCTCGGCGAGACTACCGTACAGGTGGCTGTAAAGGTGAGCGAGTCTGGCAAGATCTATGGTTCAGTTACCACTGCACAGATTGCAGAGGCTCTCGTAGCAGCTGGTCTCGAGGTTGACAAGAAAGACATCACTATCGTTGATGAGACAGTTAAGGAACTCGGAGTTTACGAGGCATCCGTAAAATGCTACAAAGACATCAAGGGTACTGTCAAATTCGAAGTTGTAGCTGAGTAAT
>JBJEBO010000055.1:0-4328 GCA_051870155.1 Candidatus Cryptobacteroides sp. | reverse complement strand
TCATAGCCGTAATTGACCCTACCGATGATTGCCTGATAAGCAAGATCATAGAAAGCACCGAGACCTGCGTCGATTCCCACAGTCTGGTTTTCTTTCATAAGGGAAGTGAAATAAGGGTTGGAGAACATAAGTTCACCTGATGCTGAGAAGTTGTTTCCAACTCTCTGCTGAGCCTCCCATCCTACGAGGGCACCTACTTTGTGCTTGCCGGCGAAAGTCCTGTCATAACTGAGCATTACCTGACCGAGAAGCTGATAACGGTCGAATGCAGATTTTGAAAGACGGTTAGGAGAACTGTTCGCAAAAAGTTTCTCGGTGTATGTTCCATCGCCGTTGTTCTTATAGAGATAATATTCCTTACGGAAGACCTCGTTGTTGTCATAACGGAAGTCATAGCTGAACATTCCCTTGAGAGTCAATCCCTTGAGAACATCGGTAGCAGCACCGAAATCATAAGAAAGGGTAGCTGAAGACTGGAAGGTCTTCTTATTGTATTTGCGATAACCTGAAACTGAAGAAGTCATCATCGCTACAGTGTTCTCCATAAGGTCGAGACCTTCGTAATTGAGGATAGTCTGGTCTTCATCTGCGTATGCTGGATAGAGCACACCCTTTGACCAATAGTTCCTGATTAGGTCAACTGAAGATGAATATGGGTTGTTCTGCTGATCCTGGAGAGCTGCGAGATTGAGTTCGAATTTGAGTCCGTCAACGATTTCTGCAGTGATGTTCGCGCGGAGGTTGTATTTGCTGTAATTGAGGTCACCTGATCTGAAGAAACCCTCCTGATAGATGTAACCCATACTTGCATAATACTGATATTTCTCATTTCCACCGCTGATGCTCAAATCGTGCTGGGTCTGCGGAGACATCTTGGAAAGAACGAGGGAGTTCCAGTCGGCAGCCTTACGGGTACCGTTCCTGTATTCCTCAAGCATTTCCTGTGAATAAACCGGAGAACCACCTGCAACTGTGTTCATCGCCTTTTCATTGTAAAGTTCGATGGAACCTGCTGCGTCAGCGAGCTGAGGCATCTTTGAAGGAGTCTGGAAAGTAAATGATCCATTATAGTGGACGCTTGCCTTGCCTTCGGAACCTTTCTTGGTTGTAACGAGAAGAACACCGTTACCTCCCCTGACACCATAGATTGCTGCGGCAGCATCCTTAAGGATGGACACGTTGTCGATGTCGGCAGGGTTGAGACGCTGGAAGTCTTCCTGTGAACGTGGAACTCCGTCAATGATCACGAGCACGCCACCCATTCCTCGGATGTCTATATTGGCATTGTAGGCACCTGGCTCGGCACTTTTCTGCCAAACACGCAGGCCTGGTACACGTCCCGTAAGCATATTCTGAGGGTTTTCAGATTTGGTCTTGATTATGTCGTCAGCACCGATTCCCGCAACGGAACCTGTCACCGAACCTTTCTTCTGTGTACCGTAACCCACGACAACAACACTCTCAAGGAAAGTCTGGTCTGTGGTGAGCACCACGTTGATATTCGTACGTCCGTTTACACGAACTTCCTCTGTCCTGAGTCCTACTGAAGAGAACTCAAGCACTGCATTCGATTCAACCTCAATGCTGTACATACCGTCAATATCAGTCGGCACACCGATTGTCGAACCTTTCAGCATAACGCTTGCACCAATGACCGGCTGATTTGTGTCATCGGTCACAACACCCTTTACAACAATTCTGTTCTGGGCATACAGCAACGCCGGAGCGGCAAGAAGACACAGGGTCATCACAAGACCGAACAGGCGGTTTTTAATGTTAATGCAATTCATAATTGTTTATATTGGTTAATTTAGTTTTGAGTCAAATAGGCAGACAGAAGAGCGTACTCTGCAGCAAAAGCGAATTCGAACATTCCTTCGACTCGGTTTTTGGATCTGTCCGTATTCCAGCCCACGAGCAGGCTATGAGGGAGCATACCTTCATATATATAGTTCTCATACGCATAGTCGAGATTCATCTGGAATGAATCCACAGGCTCAGCCGCACCGTTATAAAACGGATAGACATCCACATAACCGCGCATAAGCACACCGTTGAACCAGTTGTTGAAACCGGTGATGGCGTAGGTATATAAGCCGGGCTTAGTCTCGCCAAGCTTTGCAAAATAACGGAAACTATTATCCGTAAGCGCCTTCATATCATCGAAATACACTTTCTCGCCAGTGACTCTGTAAATGTCTGCGGCTCCTGAAAGCATCGTGCCGCTGTTGTATGAGATTGCCGGTCCGCAAAGATCCTTCAGGTCTGAAGGCTTGCGATAATATTGTCCGTCGATTTCCTCATACTGGATGTTTCCGCCGATGACAGGACCATTGAGATTGTCCGCATAGACACCGCTATCCTTATATAACAGATTATCTTTCTGCCAATGATAGATCTTCTTGGCGAACATCAGATAATAGTCGTATTTCTTCATCGTTTCGGAAGTTCTTGTCCTGCCGTCCTCGGCGATATAACGCCAAGTGGTAGTGTCATCCTTTCCTTTATAATATTCCGCAAGCCATACACAAGGGCTGACCATAGGTCCGTTACTGCAGGAATGCTTTGAATAGTAACCTGGTCCCCAAGTTATTCCTCCGCGCTCCTTCCCGTCTTTCAATGTGCAGTCCCAACCGTCGAGTACATACTCGGCAAGGTACTCAGCCTCATCGAAATAACTCTTATTACCTGTGAGTTCGTATGCTTCGATTAGTTCCCTTACGAGCCACATCTGGTCATCATATACATTCATCACTCCCGCTACGTCCGCGCCACCTGGTGCTGAAGCCCTGTTTACCGCATATACGCTCCATTCCCTGGTCTGTGTGAACGATTGAAGTGTGAATGTACCTTTATAGTAGGCCATCTTATCGACAAGCTTGGCCATCAATGCCTTGTATTTCTCATAATGCTGGTTGTAAAGAGAAGCGTCACCCGCCTCCTTTGCTGCATTGAGAGCCTTCATCACGGCATTTACTGCCTCGATGGAACTGGTGTACATCCATACACTTCCGATTTCGGATGACTTTTCATCTGTATATGGGTTGTAATACCTTGACATCGCCATATCGCTTTCATTGAAATAATGGGCGATTGCGTTGTCAACAAGTTCCATAGCACGCAGAAGGTTTTGTTCCTTAAGGCCGGGAGTGTTGTCTCCCTGACCTGAAGAATCACCATTCTGCTTACTGCAGGAGCAAGCCGCAGTGATGAAAAACAAAACAATAAGATATATGAAATGTTTATTCATCTTGATTATAGATTACTGAAGTTCAATACCATAGATGCAGAGTTTCTGCTCTCCTCCCTGATCAGGAGATACTCCCTTGTGAACACCCACAGTCACAACAACATTCTGACCGGTGTAAGCTGAGAGGTCATACTCGAATGCGGCATAAGCTGCCGGATTTCCAGAGTTTCCATCGTTGTGGATGAATTTCCAACATCCGTTTCCGTCAGCTACCTTAGAAGCAGAAGCAGCATTATTGGATACAGGATCGAGTGCAGTGGCAACGCCATCCTCTGTGATAACAGTGAGCCTGAAATAAGTTTCAGTATTGCCATCGAAGTTGCGGCATTTGAGAACGAGATGGTCGTTTGCAGAAGAAATATTGAACTTAGAGTAGAAATAAGACTCCGGAAGGTTATAATCAGCTCTTGCACCACTGCGTACCTTGATAACGAATCCTTCTCCAGCCATAGGCTCAACGTCCTTGTTGACATACATAAAGCCCCACTCTGATGCGATATGACCTGTGCCGAACCATCCGCGATATGCAGGATTGCTATGTGTCTGGATGTTGTTTCCAGCAGATGGAAGACCTGTGAATGAAGTGCGTGAGTTAGGCATCATAGAGCGTACGTGCTCGTTGGTCATATGCCATCCCTCAAGTCCGCTAACCTCTGTTCCAGGAAGGAATTCATCCCTCTCGGCAGCCTCAGTTGCAAATGATACGTGTGCGATACAAAGCTGTTTCCAATAGTCACCGGTCTGTTTGCGGAAGATACCGATAACAACTATAACCTCTTTGCCCACATAGTCAGAAAGATCGAATACATAGTCGCTGTATGAGCCGTCACCGTGAGTCCTGATTTCTCCAACAAGCTGAGCTGCAGGATCATCTGAATTGAGGTCAATAACCTGAACGCCCCAATATGCAGGTGAAGACATATCAGCATTGTGTGTTCTCACATAGACAGTCATAGTGCTGTTGTCGGCAGTGATGCGCTTGCTACCATACATATAGGTATCAAATACCTGGAGATCCTCAGGATTTTCCCTGTCTTCGCCGTCATTTCTGATTCTGAGGGTACATCCCTCGTTCTCC
>JBJEBO010000054.1:0-4364 GCA_051870155.1 Candidatus Cryptobacteroides sp. | reverse complement strand
GGTATTACTATATAGCAGCTAAAGAAAAACAGGAGGGCTCATTCAAATTATCATCATTGTCCATTGCGGACAGGACTGTCGGAAACAAGGCCGCTTTATATGTAGCGTGGCAAACCTCTGGAGAGCCGATTGCCAAAGGCGACCTGACTTTCAAACATAAAGAGAAAACCGTACTCACTTGTAAGAACTTCTCTTTCAACGGTTTCACGGAACTACCTGAAGAGGTTGCAGCAAAATTGGCTGCACTTGAAGGGGGCATATATGTTACCTGCTCATTCACAGATGACAACGGTATGTTCAGAAGCAGTCCGGAGCATTTTATTTCACTCAACGGGAAACCGCCCTATTTTATTTCAGATGGTAGGACGGCTATTTCAAATAACCAGACATTATGCTCGATTTTCAAGGACAGCCCGGCTTACCGTCCTTCCGACACCTTGAAATTCAAGGTAGTTGCATACTCCGTCCACAATGACCGTTCGATGGAAGTTCTCCCTGAAGGTCATTCACTCAAAGCGGAATTGATTAATCCAGAGGGCAAGATAATCTCTGGAAAGAAATTGATTCTCAATGATTTTGGTTCAGCATCAGGTGAATTTACATTCCCAAAAGGTGGACGTAACGGCAATTACAGGTTGAGAATTTATGACGGAGGCAAGGAAATCGGAAGCATTGGTGTGCAGGTGGACAATTTCATCCTCCCAAATTGGACTATCGGTTTCGAGACAGGATGCAGGAACTATATCGAAGGCGAGACCGTTGTCCTGGAAGGCTGCCTGAAAAGTTTTTCCGGTCATCCTGTCACGGCAGCCATAAGCGCCAGCGTCACGGACAGATTTGGAGAAAAGGTGCCGTTCGATATGTCACAGGATGAGTCAGGGCGCTTTACACTCAAATTCATAGCACCGGAAAATGAATACACTTGGGATGAGACCTGCACTGTAAGGGTCAAGGCGACAGACACAAGTGGGGAAACAGCGGAAGATGTCGCCTTTGTCAGAATTTGTTCATCTCTGGATCTCAGGCTTTCTGTTGAAAATGTTGCAACGAACCTGTGTCAATACACAATCCCCGACTCAGATAAATTGATATTGAGTTGTCGTTCAAAACTTTCTGAGCGGAAATCCAAGATTTCATTCTCTCTGTTGAGCAACGGAAAAGTCCTTCTTAAAAAAGAGGGATTCACAGAGGAGACGTGTGAGATGAGTCTTGAAGGACTGCCTTCAGGGATTTATGAAGTGAAAGCAGAGATGGATGCAGTGCTTGAAAACGGGCGCAAGGTGAATGACAGCAGGAGTAAAACCATTATGAAGGTGTCTGACTCAGATTCCAAACTGGATTTTGATACGGACTTCTTTGTTAAAAAAACTTGTGATGGTTGCATAATTGGAGGTACGAATGGTCCTCTTTGGGCTATTGCAGAACTCTATGGGCCGGACGGGCAGGTGCTCCGTTCTGAATTTGTCACCCTTTCAGGAGAACGCGGAACGGAAGGATCATTGCGCAGTGTTCATTATGAGTTCACACCTGATATGCCGGATGCCGTCGCTTTGCAGGTATTCTGGTTCAGAAATGGGTCGTCCAAGACATTCTACACCACTTTTATAAGAGAGGAGGAGCCATTGACTTTGCCTCTTGAAGTGGAGAGCTTCACAGACAAGACCGTTCCTGGTGGACTATGTTCATTCACATTCAAAAGTTCAGCAGACTGTGAAGGTGTTGCGGCGGTTTTTGACAAGAGTTATGAGACCTATGTCTCCAATCTCTGGTATCCTGTAAAAAAGAGACCTATGCCGATTTCAAAGGTTTGGATAAAGCGTAAATGCGGAGGTATCAAGAGGACTTATTTCGCTGAAGAAGAGGCGATGCCGTTTTCTCTCAAATCAATTTCATCCGCAAGGATGAACGATGCCATCGCGGAAGACAGTGCTGATGTGGGAGCCTTGGATACTGGAGTTGCGGCACCGGCTGCAGGTCCCGGAGAGAGCGTGGGAATCAGGGAGGATTTCCGTACTTCACTGGCATTCATTCCGTTCCTCCGTCCAGATGAATCCGGACAGATTTCATTCAGTTTCAATGTATCGGACAAGGCATCGACTTTTATCGTATCAATGTTCGTCCACGACAGGTCACTCAGGAACGCCGTCTTGAGAAAAGAGATGACAGTCACCCTGCCGGTCAAGATTTCGTTCAATGAGCCGCAATTCTTGTACAGCGGAGACAAAGTCACTTTTGCCACAACCGTTTCATCTATCCTTACAGAAGATATTTCCGGAACGGCCTATTTATATCTCTACTCCGGAAACGACCACAAGAATTATGAGCCATATTATCTTGCTTCAATGCCTTTGAGCATCCCTGCAGGAGGATCATCATCTGCAAAATTCGACATCACTGTTCCGAAAGGTATTGACACAATGGGTGTTAAGATAGTATTCATATCTGATACATCTACAGGAAAAATTTCCGATGGCATTTTTGTCACAGTTCCGGTTTATGCTCCGGAACAGACTCTGACTGAGGCACATTCCGCAGTCCTTACCCCGGGGGCATCAAGGGAGGAGATTGAAAAGAATATTGAAGCTGCATTTGTGAATGTGTCTCCATTCGGGGCAGAGAGGTATGAGAAATCATTGATTGACCTTGTAATGGAAGCCATCCCTGAGAATTACAGTCCAGAGGGAAAAGATGTTCTTTCCCTTGCAAAGGCATTGTATATTAATATGATGTCTGATATGCTCAGGAACGGGAATACTGCAAGAAAGGATATTAATACTGCAACAAATGATGGTCGTATGCCAATCGATGCAGAAGAATTGCTCAAAGGCATCCTTGCTTGTCAAAATGCCGATGGAGGTTTCGGATGGTTTGAGGGAATGAAATCTTCTCCGGCAATAACTGCCTGCCTGCTCGAATGGGCTGATTGTCTGAGAAGCAAAATTCCTTCATATTCCGTTTCTGCTGAAAATGAAGCGGTGATTTCAAGTGCTGTAAAATATCTTGACTCAGCGGCTTTCAAGGATAATGCATATCCTTGGTGGTGTGGAGGCATAACAACAGACCAATATCTTTATGTCAGGTCAATCTATGCCCAGATCCCTTTTGACAAAAGCATAGTCAAGAAAGAATCGCTCAAAAAATTTGCAGACTATTTATCCTCTTACCTGATTCCAAAGAAAGGTCGTGGGCTTCAAGGAGATATGCTTGGAAAAGCGCTCCGAATCAGAACCCTTGTCAACCTTTGCGGAACAGAAGGAGAAAGACTTGCCAAAGAGCTTGGAATCAAAGGATTGAGCCACAGCAAAATTGTCCGTTCCATCAAGGGGGACACTCATTCCATCGCTGAATATGCACAGCAGCATCCTGCAGGCGGTCTTTACTATCCGAATGCTTCAGCCCATCAGCGCGGCATCCTTGAAGGCGAACTGTATGCACATTCCATTATATGTGATTTGTTTGACAATATCGCCGATATGGAAGAATTTGAGGAGTTTTCATCTGATGCGGATTCTCTTGCCGACGGCCTCCGCCTGAGGATGATGATTAGCAAAGAATCAGGAAAATGGAAATCTGATCCTGCAATGGTTAATGCAATCAATTCAATCCTATGCGGTGGCAAGGATTTGTTTGAGACGAAGATTATCGTGATGAAGAAACGCTATGTCAAACCGTTCGAACAGATAAAGACATCAGGAAACGGATTCAGCATTTCAAGGTCGTTCTTGAAATGCGGTGAAGATGGGAAATATATTGAGTTATCTGAAGGCGATGAGTTAAGAGTGGGAGACAAGGTCAAGGCAGTCTATTCTGTTCAGAATGATGAGAATAGGAGTTTTGTCAGAATTTCCGCACCGAGGTTTGCAAATCTTCAGCCTGTCGAGCAGATGTCGGGACTGTACGGAAGCTGGTGGACGATTGATTATGAATATTTCCGCATTCTGCCTCAGGGATATCGTGAAGTACGGTCTGAAAGGACAATCTGGTATTTCGACTCCTATCCGGATTTCAAGACAAAAGTTGAAGAAGAGTTCTATGTAGTGCGCCCTGGACGCTTCCAGGCTCCTGCAGTGGAAATCGAATCCCTCTATGCCCCGCACTACCGTGCAAACGGAAACAGCTCTACCATTCTCAATTCATTGGATTGACCATTTTTATTATATGCATCAAAAAAATGAAGAAAAAATTTGCAGAATCAAAAATCCTGAGTATCTTTGCAATCCCAAAACAAAAGAACGGGAGCATAGCTCAGTTGGTTCAGAGCGTCTGCCTTACAAGCAGAGGGTCGGGGGTTCGACTCCCTCTGCTCCCACCAATCGAGTAGGAGGAAAACGAAGTAGTTTTCTTCCTACTTTCGTTTTCCGACC
>JBJEBO010000053.1:0-4387 GCA_051870155.1 Candidatus Cryptobacteroides sp. | reverse complement strand
TGTTCAATCTTCTCGACACTCCGTGGAGCACCCAGAAGTGGAGCAGGCACATCTGCAAAAACGCATACAAAAACAAGGTGGAAGGTCTCGTAGGAAATGAGGACGCCGGTCAGATGTCCGCCTGGTACATACTTGCTTCCACAGGAATCCATCCATCTTGTCCGGGAAACACCAGGATGGAGATTACCAGCCCGGTGTTTGACAAAGCGGTATATCGTCTGAATCCCGATTATGCCACCGGAGAGACTTTCACTGTAATCGCAAGGAACAACAGTCCTGAAAATATCTACATCCAGAAAGCGTGGCTAAATGGAAAAGAGTACAACAAATGCTGGATAGATTATTCCGAGATTACGGCAGGCTCAACTCTCGAACTTGAAATGGGACCCCTTCCAAATGAGAAATGGGGAATCGAAAAATAAAATAGCCGATAATTATGAAACTAAATGACCATTTGCTCAGGTTAGCATTTCTGATAACCTTGGCATTTATTCCTGCGACCGGTCTGCTTGCACAGTCGTTTCCGCCTGAAATAAGCGGAACAATAAAGGATGCTGCGACAGGAGAACCGCTCATAGGAGCATATCTGACTATTGACGGCATAAGCACATCTGGAGCCGTCAGTGACATAGATGGGAATTACACCCTTTCCATCCCTTCCTCTATTGCAAAAAATGCAAATATCACCGTTGCATATATAGGTTATCGTGAACTCAATATGAGACTTTCAGACCTGATTTCCGCTCCTGTGGTATTTATGGAAGTGGATTCAGAACTTCTCGAAGAAGTGCTCGTAGTCGGTTACGGTGTACAGAAAAAAGCATCGAATGTGGGTTCAATCAGCCAGGCCAAAGGAGAAGATCTTCTTCAAAGCGGTAATGTAAACACCGTGTCCGAGGCTCTTCAGGGAAGACTCAATGGTGTTACTGCAATCAATTCCACAGGACAGCCTGGAGACAATGCGGCAAGCATCCTGATCCGAGGGAAAAGTACCTGGCAGGAGGCATCCCCACTGGTTCTTGTCGATGGTATAGAGAGAAATATGAATGACGTGGATTTCAATGAGATTGAATCCATCTCCGTACTCAAGGACGCTTCGGCGACAGCTGTATATGGTGTCCGCGGAGGAAACGGCGTCATCCTCCTCACCACCAAAAGGGGAACATCCGAGAAACCAACCGTAAGTTTCAATGCGAATGTGGCGTTCAAGAATCCGACTGCAAATCTGGACTGGCCTGATTATGTTACTTCAATGAAACTTTATAACGAGGCGGCAGCAAACGATAACGCCTGGAGTAACGTAATTCCGCAATCCACTATAGATGCATGGTCAAATGCGTATGCAACAGGTAATTACGGACCATATAACGACTATTTCCCAGAAATCGACTATAGCTATCTCCTCAAAACCGCCATTTCACAGAACTATAATGTGAATATCGACGGAAAGTCGGATTTTATGAAATATTTTGCGTCAATCGGATATCAGCAGGACGGCAGCATCTATGACGTCCAGAAAAATTCTGACTATGACCCACGCTCCTGGTACAAAAAGCTCAACTGGAGGGCGAACTTCGACTTCAAGCTCACCAAGACCACAACCTTGAGTCTCAATGTCGCCGGAAAAATGGGCATACGCAACTCAGAGTATTATACGAATATCTACAGAGCGGTATTCACATCTCCAATTAACCTGTTCCCAATCAAATACTCCGACGGAATGTGGGGAGACTCATCCGTTACAAGGGGTGAGAACGTGATTGCCAACCTGAACCATTCCGGACAGACGACAAATAACACTTTCCAGGGATGGTATGATGCCAGACTTAACCAGGACTTCAGCTTCATTACAGAAGGGTTGTCTGCCCACGCCGTGGTGTCATACAGCACATCTACCGCATCGGCGGACACATTCAGGGACGGAGGTCTTTACACAGACAACCCGAATGAGAGCAAGGACGGTTTCCCTGTGGAGTGGCGCAAATATGATTACAGCAATCCTATTTACGACGAGAACGGCAATGTTACCTATCCCCTGCTCGAAAGCGGTACTCACGGACTTATGTATGAGATGCCAAACAATGCATCCTATAATAATCTAAAATCAGTTTCAACAAGGTTATATTATGAGGTCGGAGTAAACTGGGCAAGAAATTTCAATGGTCACGACATCTCCGCTATGGCTCTGTTCAACAGGCAGAAAATCGATGAATCGGCGAGCGGTGCTTCCAAATTCCAATTCTCCCAATACACCGAGGACTGGGTAGGAAGGATAACTTACAATTGGAAAGAAAGATACCTCGCCGAATTCAATATTTCTTATACCGGTTCTGAGAAATTCGCTCCAGGGAAGAGATTCGGTCTTTTCCCGTCATTCTCCGTAGGATGGCGCTTGACTGAGGAGCCGTGGATGAAATGGAGCAGCCGCTTCCTTTCCAATTTCAAGATTAGATATTCCTGGGGAAAGGTAGGCAATGACCGCGGGGCGAATCGTTTCCAATATGTGCAGCTTTATGACCAGAACAACGGACAGAATTTCGGTAAAGATATGAATGTTCTTTGGGGACCTGGTTATACGGAGGGTAAACTTGCCTCTCCTGACGCTACTTGGGAAACTTCAATCAAACAGGATCTCGGTTTCGAAATCGGTCTTTGGAAAAAACTCAGGATTGAGCTGGATCTCTATGACGAGCAGAGGTCTGGAATCCTTCTCGCACCTCGTACAAGCGCGCCTTGGATTGGGGCATCACTTACTGCATCCAACATCGGTAAGACCAAGAGCCACGGAATTGATTTGTCTGCGACTTGGAACGACAAGATTGGTACGGATTTCCATTATTCGGTCAACTTTATGTTTTCTACATCGGAGAACCGAATCGTATTCCGTGACGATCCGGCAGATTTCCTTGATTATGAAAAGGATGCAGGCAAACCTATCGGATACCAGTCAAGATATATCGTCAGCGGAAACTATGGCAGCATAGATGACATTTTCAACGCAGCCCAGACATCATTGACAACCGCGGACAAACTCGTGCCTGGAGATTTCGCATACATTGATTTCAATGCCGACGGAGTCATAAACGACAAGGATGTAGTCCCAATGGCGAATGTGAACTACCCTCTCACGACTTTCACCCTCGGGCTTTCATTCGATTGGAAAGGACTTGGGCTGAGTGCGATGTTCTATGCACCGACAGGGGTTTACAGCGATTATTCAGACTATTATATGTATGATTTCCCTGGTAAGCTCGAAGCACCGAAAGCACAGCCTCAAAGCATTGACAGATGGACTCCGGCAACTGCGAACGATTCGGGAGTAAAACGTCCTGCCATACACCAGTCCCAAAGCACTCATAATTATCCAAAGAACAATGCAAATACAAAGGGAGGAAATACTTGGATGTATGCGGACCACTCATATATAAGACTCAAGAACCTGGAAATCTCATACAGACTTCCTAAAAAGGTTGCAAAGACGATGAGAATGACAAGATGCCAAATTTTTGCCTCCGGAAACAACCTTTTCACCTGGTGGAGTGGAGATTACCGCATTGACCCGGAAACTAATGGGGAAAATGTTTATCCTATTGTTAAATCATATACTGTTGGACTCCGGTTCGCATTCTAAAACGATATTATTATGAAACATAAATTTGGATATCTGATAGCAGGTCTCATAACCGTGGCGTCATTTACGGCTTGTGAGGCATATCTGGACAAGTCGCCGGACTTGGGACTTGACGAATCTGCGATTTTTGAAAGCTACGAGTCCATCAGAGGTTATCTTGACGGATGTTATTCTAAACTTGAGAAATGGCATTCCATCCCGGCCCTTGTGAATGCCCATCATTTGGCATTCACCGATGAACTTGGTTCGTCTGTAGTGTCCGGAAACTATGTCGTGAACACAATATGCACTGGTAACTGGTATTCCGCTACACGCAGTACAACTTGGGAAATTGGAGAAGGCAGCGGAACAACTATTAATGACGCCTATGCGGCTATCCGCATCACCAATAGAGTCATAAACTCCATCGACGAGGTAAAAAACATCACCGATGAGGAAAAGAAACTTATTCTTGGGCAGGCACATTTCTACAGAGCCTGGTTCTACTGGCAACTTCTGAAACGCTACGGAGGAATGCCTATCCTCGACAAGGTGTATTGGGGCTCTGAAGATGACGACATCCCAAGGGTTACATTCCGCGAATCTTTCGAATGGATGGCAGAAGATTTGGAAAAAGCGGTGGAATATCTCCCGCAATCTTGGGATGACCGAAATTACGGACGTCCGGACAAAGCCGCCGCTATGGGATTCCGTTCAGAGGCATATCTTTATGCGGCAAGCCCCCTATTCCAAAACGGACTTGAAGAGACTGTGGAT
>JBJEBO010000052.1:0-4391 GCA_051870155.1 Candidatus Cryptobacteroides sp. | reverse complement strand
ATTGTCGATATGAAATCGATACATTATATGTAAATTAATCTGCCTTGCTTTACTTATGTGTGGTCAAAATTACTATGAAAAAAGTTAAATATCAATTATATGTTACAAAAAATATAATTTTTCATTAATAAAATTTGCAAATTTAGTGTGGTTTAGTGTGGTATTAATGCAGGAAATAGTTATATTTGCGGAAAATATATTTACAATGAAAGAAAAGAGTGAACAATTAAGGGCGAATCAGCCCGTGAAAGAAAAAGGATGGATCAAATGGGAGGTACTTCTGCTGCTGTGGATGGCATATCTCCTGAACCAGGGTGACAGGCAGGTGTTCAACACCGTGCTGCCGTCAATCAGGGAGGCTTTGAACCTGACCGACACTTCAATAGGACTGATTGCCACAATATTCAACCTGTTCTATGCCTGTATGGTGCCGATTGGAGGCTGGGCAGGCGACCGTTTCAGCCGGAAATGGGTGGTAACAATATCCATTTTGTTCTGGAGCGTCGCAACAATGCTGACAGGACTTGCAAACGGAGTATTCCTTCTAATACTGATGAGAAGTGTGGCCACCGGTGGCGGTGAAGCCTTCTTCGGTCCTGCGAACTATTCCCTACTTGGGCAATACCACACTGACACGAGGGCAAGAGCAATGTCCATACACCAGACGGCCTATTATGTGGGAGTGATAATAGCAGGATGGCTTGCCGGTGCAATTGCAGACTATTTCGATGCCGCAAATCCGGGCAACGGATGGAAATACTCATTCATCTTCTTCGGTGCAGCAGGTATAATATGGGGAATTCTGATGATTTTCCGTCTGAAAGACAAACCGTTGAGTGAGGAGGAACTGGCTGCACGCAAAGCCAACAAACCTGGTATCCTCGATGGTTTCAAGACGGTATTCACCACTCCTACCGCCGCTGTGCTGACAATAGGTTTCTCCGGACTCATTTTCGTCATTACAGGTTATATGACCTGGATGCCTGCATATCTTCAGGAAGAGATGGGCCAGAGCCAGGGTGCTGCCGGATTCAACTCAATGTTCTATACATACGTCGCCGCTTTCGTAGGAGTGCTCATTGCCGGAGGGCTGTCCGACAAATTCGCAGCCGGCAACCGCAAGGCAAGGATGCTTCTCCAGGCGGCGGGACTTCTTCTGGGAGCAATTCCTCTGTTTGCAATAGGTCACAGTACCACATTGTGGGTTCTTTATGCCTGCTTTGCAGCCTGGGGATTCTTCCGCGCATTCTTTGACGCAAACACATACGCCGTGCTTTACGACGTCACCCCTGAACATCTTCACGCCTCCTGCTCAAGCGCAATGATCACCACCGGATTTGCAGTCGGTGCCCTTGCACCTGTCATCCTCGGAGCTATGAAGCAAAGTCTCGGAAGCCTCCAGGCTACATTCCCGGTGCTTGGTGTAATTTGGATAGTATGCGGCATAATGATGCTCGCAGTTAGTTTTACAAATTATCAGAAGGATTATAATAAACTGAATAAATGAACGGAATAAGCAAGACAAGAAAGCCGAAAGCAGGACTTCTGCTCGTAGCTTCACCGAGGTTCAAGAACCTCTCCGGTCCCAAAAGAGGTTCATACGGAGAAAAAAAGGAAGCAGTCTCAAGACAGATAAGGGAATCCCTGGACTTCCTTGACATTGAATATCCGGGAATTGTATATGAAAGGGAGGATGCCTGCAAGGCAATGGACCTTTTCTATAATGCAAAGGTGGACTTCATCATTGCCGAATTTCTCTCCTGGAGCGAGGACTTTGCCTGGATCCGCTTTCTCAGGGACTGCCCTGACATTCCGATTTTATTCGTGAATGTGGCAAAGGAAAGGATGGCCTTCGAGAACACCCTCGACGAGGACGATTTCATCGAATATCTGTGCAGCGGCACACTTGTAGGCTCGCTTGAGGCCTCAGGCTCAGTAAAAAGGATTCCACGCAAAAACCTGAAAATAGTGATGGGCACAAGGGAGGAGGTCAACGAACAGATAAGGGTTTTCTCACGAGCTGCACTTGCACGCGCCGTCCTGAAAAACGCCAATCTCGGACTTATGGCGAATATGAATGAGGCGATGTGGTCAACATATATCGACAATTATGACCTCTTCACGAAAATCGGTCCTGAAATCCACTATCTTCCATATTCAGAATACGGGGAATACATTGATGCTCTCACCGATGAGGAGGTCAAGGAGTATGCTGACGAACTCACATCGAAATATACGATGATGGAAGATGTGGAGTATGACAAGTTCATCGGTTGCGTGAAGGCATCGCTTGCCCTGAAGAATTTTGCACAGGACAGGGACATCGACATTATGGTCTATAACGACATCGACCAGGCAACGTTCAAAGTGAGCGGATGCCGTGCCGGCTTCTACCACAACTGGTTTAACGAGAATATGAGCATCCTCGTGCCTGAAGCCGATATGGGAGCCGGACTTGCAACATTCGTCCTTAAACTGATTTCCAAAGGTCACGTCAATTTCATAGAGCCATTCCATATCGAGGACGACTTCGGAACATTCGCTGGAGGACACGCCGGCCCGAACGACCACAATGACCCTGCCTGGCAGAAGAATGTGCTGATAGCCAGAGACGTACGCTTTGCAAAAACAAAATGGAAATATGCCGGGGCTCCTTTCGGATGGTACCGTTTCAGTCCTGGAATGAAAACAGTGACAGGAATCTACGAACAGGACGGCAAATATAAGATGGTTTGCTTCCAGGCTGAATCCCTCCCTGGAGAGCACATCCTCGCAACCTATTCCCACAGCATATTCCGTCCTGTGGTGCCGGTCAAGGATCTCTTCAAGAAGCTCCTTGAAATCGGAGTCACCCAACACTACGCGATTGTGGATGGAGACTGGCGTCGCGAACTGAAAGACTTCGCGGAAATTATGGGATTCGAATTTTATGACATCAGATAGGATTTAAACATATATAGGAGACAAAACCGATGAGTTTTATGTACAACCCCTTTCCGTTCGATGACCCGAAACCGGTCAATCGTCCGGAACTTTCAGAAAAGACAATAAAAGCGATAGTAACCGGCGGTACACCTGCCGTAGTGAAGAGTTTTGCACAACCCATTATAAAGAAGGCGGAATCCGGCAACGTGATAGTGGCGTTCGACGGCTATGCCACCGCAGATTGGAAACAGTTTCTCAATCTGCTTGCGCGCGAATGCAAGGCGGCAGGAATCGATTTCAAATCAATTGACCAGAATGCGGAGTGCTTCAAGAGCGGAGAAGAAATCGACGCGATGATTGACCCGCTGCTTGTATGGGACACGGACGTGGACCCTACCCTGCTCTATGGCAAAATTTACAAAGGAGGCTACGAGGGGATGCTAAATGAAGACAAAACTTCCGCCTTCGTTGAAAAAGTGAAAAGTCTCAAAGAAGGAAAAGGGTGTGTTATAGCCGTTTATGGCTATGGTTGCCTTATTCCAAGCCTGCGAGACTTATATGATGTAAAATGTTTCTTCGACCTCACGCCTAAAACTTCCATCCTCAGAATCAGACGCGGAGAATATGCAAACATCGGCAAAGAACGTCCGGACCTCATCAACAGGGTTATCCGACGCTGCTACTACTGCGACTTCGAAATGGCTGTGGGCAACAGGAGGGAGCTTCTCCACAGCGGAGCAATAGACTTTTTCGTTCTGAGCGACGATCCGCAGAATGTTCAGCTTCTTCCGTTCGAGGCTTTCAGCGCCATCTGTGCCCAACTCGTCAAATATCCTTTCCGTGCGAAACCTTGCTATCTTGAGGGAGTCTGGGGAGGCTCATATATGAAAAAACTGCGCAACCTTCCAGACAAAATGCGCAACGCGGCCTGGGTGTTTGACTTCATCCCTATGGAAGTCAGTGTTGTAGTGGAAGCCGGAAGCGAGAAACTCGACATCAACTTCTGCACCTTCGTCTGCAAGGAGGGAGTAAATCTTATGGGAAAAGACTGCGTGGAAAAATTCCACGGCTACTTCCCTGTCCGCTTCAATTGGGATGACAGTTACCATTCCACCGGCAATATGTCCATCCAATGCCATTCAGGGTCGGCATTCAACAGGGAAAACTACGGTGAGTTCGGACGTCAGGACGAGAGTTATTACGTTTGTGTCACCGGACACGATGCCAAGACTTTCATCGGCTTCCGCGATGATGCCGACATCCCTCAGTTCTTCAAGGATATCGAGGCTGCCGACAAGGAGCACAAACCTTGCGACTATCTCAAATATGTGAATTACGAGGAGTCGAAGCCGGGACTTCAAGTGATGCTTCCTGCCGGGACCATCCACTCTTCCGGCCGCAACCAGGTGATCCTTGAAATCGGCTCATTGACAATTGGTTCCTATACATATAAGATGTATGACTAC
>JBJEBO010000051.1:0-4412 GCA_051870155.1 Candidatus Cryptobacteroides sp. | reverse complement strand
AAAACGTGCCAAGTCCTCCAGTCACATTATTTTTCAGGATTATAGGCTCTGTGAATGGATTATCACTAACAGACCAGAAAAGGTTCAGACTGTTGAAAATATCATAACATTCTTTTGTCATTGTTCCGGCCCTGAAGTTGGCATAACACACGAGATGGTCATATTTGATATTCCAGTCCGGTCTTTCAGGACAGAACAGCGCCGCCTCAACATTATATTTAAAGGGATATTTACCATCGGCAAACGGCTGGTCCGGAAAGATGTTGAAGGAATTGACTGCATTTAGGGGCACACCTGTGGCCGCTTCAATATCAGTTGGAAAATCAACAACGGATATTTTGAAGATAGGGTCATTCTCATCGAAAAGAATCGGTACAAGACGAGTATTCTCAATTTCGCAGACCTTTTCACCACAATAGGTCGCATAACTTTGTCCGGAAGAATGGAACAATCTATAATAATCAGATTCTCCCTGGCGATCCATCAATGTGAGTTTCACCGTGTAATCCCTCAACTGTGAGTGGTAGAAACTGCTGAAGATGTGATTGGAAGGTCTCGAAACCGTATCTATTTGAAAATCACAGGCAGGTGCCGCCTCAGCCTTTGCAGTAGCCATAAGATCGCCACATTTGGCCCTTAGTTCCACTATGTCTCCCGGGTTAATCTTTGCCTTGATGAAATATTTATGGAAAGCCAGATTCTTGTAGGAATGGTAATACTCCATTGAATCTGATTTACAAACCGGCACACCATTTATAAAGCATTCTACTTCTGCCTTTTGGGGCAATTCACGCAAGTAAAATCCATCGCTCAACGCCATATATATTGTATGCACAGATTCATCTGTATATATATAGCTGTTCATAATCAATTGCTTTTCAAGTCCAGACTCCTTGCTCCAGTCAAGAGTATTGATGCAAGATTGGACAATCAGCAAAGGACAGACAATTAGATAAAATATTCTTTTCATACCTATATATTTGACGGACAACACTAAAATTTGAATTTATATGAAAAATACGGAAGAATCGGAAGCACGGTGATTTTCTGCAATTCAATAGCATCCTCCTCGTAGAATTCCTGTCCATAGTTCTTGTTCCTGATTAGAATAAGATTTGGATTCATCGAACAATATATATTGTATATCCCCACAGTCCAAATACTTTCTCCGTGCTTGATTGTTTTTTTGAAATTGGCAGAAACATCGAGACGATGGCTTGGAGGAAGCCTGAAATTATTCCGGCTTGAATAGTGATTCGATGGTAGTATCCTCGGCTTGAGTTTGTGGTAGGAATCAGGGTCATATAGGTATTGAGAGTCATCCGTACCAATGATAAAGGAAGTAGCATCCGGCAGCGATACAAGTCCTCCGCTCAGGAAAGACCACGAGGCATTCAAATCTATCCTTTCATTGAAACGATGACTGACTCCGATAAATACATTGTGTCTTCTGTCGTAACGGAACGGAAACCACATCCCGTTATTGACAGAACCGTCAGGAAATCTCCTTTCCGTCTTTGAAATGGTGTAATTGACTGTACCGGTGGTGTTGCCCATCTCTTTTGCCACGTGGAACTCAACTCCATACGATCGGCCCTCTCCTTGCGATACAGAATCCTCCCATCCTTCTGCAGAGCCGAAAAAGGCGACTCCGTCCTTGTATTCCATAACATTCTTTTGCTTCTTCCAATACCCTTCCACAGAAAATTCCCACCCGGGAATACGATCACAATAGACTCCTGCGGCGATTTGGTCGGATACCATTGGGCGCACGTCCTTCGTGACAGGAACCCAAAGATCTGTAGGCAGATACAAAGTACTGCTCGACAACAGATGCACATATTGGCTGTTTCTTGCATAAGAAGTTTTGAACGAGAATCCTCCTGGAACAGGAATGCGTATGGATATTCTCGGTTCAGGAGAATAGTAAGGTCGTCCTTCTCCAGTCATTACAGACATCCTGAATCCCGCATTCATCTCGAACCAATCAACCGGCCTCCAATCACATTCGGCATAGACTCCTGTCTCTATACCCTTATATTCCTTGATGGAACCATTTTGCATAAGTTCCCCGCCATCGCGATCGGTTTTAAGATATCTGTTGGTCGGGGCAAAATGATGCCAGGTGAAGAATGCTCCGAATGTCACATCGATGTCTGGTCTTGCTTTCAAAGAGAAATCTGAAGTAAAAAGAATATCTCTGATTGCAGAACCTGTCTCTGAAAAGTAACCATACATTATATCATCCGGAGCATTCTCTGTTGGGACGGTGCCATTGGAATGCCTCATTTCATATCCGTTGTAAGCTACTGCGATGTCGGAATGAAGGCTGTTGCCATAAATTCGGTTCCATCGCACGGCTCCCACAAGATTGCCCCAATTCATATTCATCGAAACATCTGACGAAATAGAAGGTTCTGCGTAATAGTCTCCTTTTTCTGCGAATCGGAAATGGTCGAGACCATTGTAGAGGGTGAAATACAGGCGGTCCTTGTCTGTCACCTTCCAGAAGAATTTTGCATTTATGTCGTAAAACCAATAATTGAAATCAGCTTTTGCAAGCTGGATTATAGGAGCGAACAGTGCGGTGTGCATTCCTCTTGCAGACACTGAATATGAAGCCTTTCCCGCAGATAGCGGACCTTCGATATGGAAATGGCTGTTGAGAAGTCCTACCCCTACGGAACCGTGTGTGGCATACAAGTCGCCATCATTGCTCCTGATATCCAAGACGCTTGATAGCCTCCCGCCGAATCTCGCAGGGAAAGACCCTTTGTAGAAGGTGGCTTTTTTCACGGCTTCAGGACTGAATGCAGAAAAAACTCCAAAGAGATGAGACACGTTATACATTGGAACTCCGTCATAGAGAAACAGGTTCTCATCCTGACCTCCTCCCCTTACGAATATTCCGGACAATCCCTCTACGCCTCCCTGCACACCCGGTGTCTGTTGCAGGCTCTTGAGAATGTCAGCCTCTCCGAGGAGCACAGGCATTTTTGACACATCGTCCATCGAAAGCTCCACCACTCCGGAATGGATACTTCGCAACCCTGTAGGACGCTGTTCTGTAAGAATGGCGCTTTCCAGTTCTTCCGAAGAACTCATAACGAAGTCAATCCTTTCAACACGGGATACAGTCACATTGACTGTTCTCATTTCATATCCTACAAAGGAACAGGAAATCTGATAATCTCCTTCTGGAAGAGGAAGGGAATAGTAGCCATAACTGTTTGTAACTGTCCAGCTTCCGTTGGAAGCGGACACAAGCGCTCCAAGAAGAGACTCCCCACTTGTCCCGTCACTCACATATCCACATACTGCCGTGCGCCCCTGCCCAAAAACGATGCCCTGCATAATAATACAGAGCATCGCGGTTAATAAATATTTGCACATCACTCTTTCGAAAAATTGAAAGTTACGGGAGTGTTCACAAGACTGTATCCATCTTTTTCATAAGAATAGAAAGTACATTCGGCTTGGACAGTAAATGTTCCGGGGTATGGAAAAAATGCATCCAAGACTTTGAAGGAAGTCTTGCCTATCCCATCCTGTTCCTGATATTCCGGAAGTCTTACTTCACGAAGGGTGAATGAACCGTCTTCTTCAAGAGTGAAAACCATATTACCGTTTATGATGTCCCCACTGCTTACCCTCATTTTTCCGTCTTCATTCACGATATTTTGTACCGGGATATATATGCCGACAAGAAAATCTCTTGTTTCGTACATCACATTTGTGAATACGACCTGAGCATATACCCTATCGGATGTCATATTCAGCAAGCCAAGATATTCCCCGTAGAGAATGTTGTTCGATGTCTTGTTCCCATCCAGATTGAGCGCCCCCTTTTCAGCAATAGCATTCCATACAGCATACTTTCCTCCATATTCCCTGGTTTTTTGTTCCACCATTTTAGCGTATGCCTCCCTCGTCTGCAGGTATTTGCTTTCGCAGGAGAGCAGGATGCTCCCGACCAGAAGCGCCGTCATTACTTTTGCTACTCTTTTCATAGATTTATTTTGCTTTTATAATTTCCGGTTTTCTGCCCAAAGATATGTCAAACTATGCATCCAGCAAAATAAAAAGTTTTCCTTCACAAATTGTAAATGACTGATAATCAATATGCATTATTTTGAGTACAAAACATATATACTGATATTTTTAGCGATAAAAACCAATGAATCAAGCCTTTAGACAGAGGAAAAGTTTTTGGTGTCTCCACGCGCTTCGCTTGGTCGAGATGACATAAAGGACTTTTTCGTCACCCTCCGGCTGCTCAAAGCAAGCTACGCAGTTCAGCCCAAAAAGAAAGACTGGCAGGGCGGAAGCGCCTGCCAGCCTTTCTTGAGGTTTAGATAAATTGAACTAACCCCTGCCGGGGAGCGTCAGTGCCTGACGATTTCGTGCTGATG